>JAZTWB010000019.1:0-8789 GCA_045635645.1 Faecousia sp.
ATCCGGCTCCCTAAAATCTTTCCAGGGCTTCGGCATCACCAATAACGCTTCTACCGTTATAACCGGTCCCGGCAAGCTCACCATCAAATCCCAATTTTCTTATGCCCTTTGGGTAGAAGCCGGCCCTCTGACCATTAAGGATGCAAAGGTCGAGCTCGCCCGCGGCTATGGCAATGGCGTGAATAACGTATCCGCTTACCCCACACTTTGGTTGTCTAAGGACGGTGCCAGCGACCTGACCCTCGACAACTCTGAGGTAACAATCACTAACGCCAAAGGCTCCGCCATTTGGTGCTGCACCAAAAACACCGCGCAGGAGGGCACGGACACCGGTGATATCATTGTCAAGAACGGCTCTAAGCTCACTGTGACCAACGATGGATCTGCCCGTCCCTGTATCGCTACGACTACCGGCGAATTTAAGATTGACAACGCCGAGGTCACCATCACCTCCTACTCCCTCCCCTTTAACCCCAAGCCCGTTTTGACCGGTGTGAATGCCCTGGCAGGTACCAAGGAATCCAACGCAAAGGCCTACAGCGAGAAGAAGGTTTCCGGTTATACCTACTTCCACTGCGGTCCCGACGTGAAGGTTCCCGAGGAGACTCCCGCTGTTACCATTCCTCCCACTACCCAACAGCAGGTGCCCCCTACCACCCAGCAGCAGGTACCTCCCACTACCCAGCAGGTACCTCCTACCACACAGGCTGCACCTCCCACCACCCAGCAGGTGCCTCCTACCACACAGGCTGCACCCAACGCCACTGAGCCCGCTGACACCGACACCGGCTCCGGCAACGGCGCACTCATTCTGGTTATCGTTCTGGTAGTCCTTGCCGTTCTGGGCATCGGCGCAGCTGTGGCTGTGGTTATTATCAATAAGAAGAAGGGCAACATCTAAAGCCTTTACGAAACAAAAACTTAAGGCGCACCCCGAAAGGGGTGCGCCTTAAGTTTTACTAATTTATTAGGTAATCCGCTTTGCCACCACCGCAAGACGGCCGTGTTCAATGGCGTGTTCACAGGTGGACAGGGTAATCAGCTTGTCGCCGTAAGCGACGTCCACGCCGGTATCGTAAAGGGAAAGCTCCTTGCACTTTGCCACATATGCGTTAAACTCCTCTTCGGTTCCGTCCACAAATTCGTGGTAGGCGAATCCCGTCTCCAGCAACGCCGTAGTGACGAACACAGCGACGATTTTGTAGGTATGGTACTCGGAGAGAGTGTCAAAGATGATCACAGAATGCTCGTCATAGAACTTCTTGCTCTTATAATCGTGGAGGGCAGCAAACATAGAGCCGTCTGCCATTCTGTGACCGTAAATCGTCAGATTATCGGACGGTCCTTTCACGTCTGCCGTCTCATTAAGATAGATTGCGCCGTGCTTGCTGGTTTCCTTGTAAAAGTTACGGGTCAGGTAGAAGTTCACCAATTCTTTTTTTTGCATAACGGGGTAATCAATCTTGGTGCCTTCAATTCTGATCCAACCCACCATATCGTTGTTCTTCTCATACACAGCCGCATATTCCCGTAAAATCTTGATAGGCTGACCGTTGGTATCCAGCGCATCAACATACTGGGGTTCATCGGACTCTTCCTTTTGGGTCCCGTCGGAATTTGCACCGGCATCGGTGTCCGGATTCTTTGACTGCTCCTGCTGCACCTGCTGCACCAGGCCGGAAAGGTCGTCGTACTGGGATTTCTGCTTCCGGGATTTGATAAAATAGTCTAACAATAGACCGGCACTCACCAGAAACACCGCGGCAAAAATAACTGCCAATACCGATAAAATAATTTTCCTCATTTATGCACTTCCTTAAAACAAGATTTGTTACATTATAACATTTATTCGACCAAAAGTAAAGAGCGGAAAACGCACCGAAGGTCACCAAGACCTTCGGTGCTGTTGGTTAATACAGTTTGCCCAAATACTCCTCTAAGCACAGTCCGGTGGTTTGCAGCTCCTTTGCCAGCTCCTTGCCCACATAGCGATAGTGCCACGGCTCATAAATGATACCGGTTTCTGCGCTCTTGCTGTTGGGGTAGCGGAGAATGAAGCCGTAGTCCCAGCAGTGCTCCATAAGCCATTTCTGGGTATCGGTGTTCTCCTGGGCCTCGTCAAGGCCTGTGTAATCGCTGTCCACCAAATCCACCGCCAGACCCAATTCGTGTTCACTGGTGCCGGGCATTGCCACAATGGTTGCTGCCTCTTTTCTGGCGGCCTCCTCGCTGTAGCCCAAATTCAAATAATAATTGACCTTGTTGTTAAACAGGGTAATCTGGGTGGAATGTCTGCGATAGGCAGAAATCAGCACCACCCCGTGTCCTGCCTTGCGGCAGTCGGCAAGCATTTTTACCAGTGCATCCCAGCAGCTGACATCCACAGGCATATACTCTCCGTCATTGGGATCTACGTCCTTTAATTCCGGCTCATAACCGGACGGGATAATGTTCCAGGGATTGGCAAGAATAATCTCCTCGCCGCTGGCGATAAAGTAGTGGGTTTTGTTGTCAATAACCGTCTTTCCTCGGGCAGCTGCACCGTTCTCCTTCAAATAATAGGTCTTTCCGCTCAGCTCCAGCCAACCGGTCTGCAGTATGCCTTGTTCGTCCAGATAGTATCTGTTTCCGTCCAGCTCCAGCCAGCCGGAATGGCGGCTGCCGTCCTCCCGTATATAGAAGGTCTGCGCCGCCTCTGTAACCCAGCCGGAGGCTGTGCGGTCTTCCGTACCGCCGGTGCCGTCCTCAGTGGCATCGGGGGGCACTACCCCGCAGCCGGCAAGCAGCAGGCTCAATACCGTAAGTAAAATAAGCAGTTGTTTCATAAGCATCCTCTTTATTCCCCAAAGACCTTTACGGTGTTTTTCAGCATCTGACGAATGGGCAGGTTATAGGGGCAGCGGGTCTCGCACACGCCGCAGTCTACACAGTCTGCGCCACTTTTTGGCAACGCGTCGTAGCGGGTTTGCGCCCAATCCCGAAGACCGTACCGGCTGAAGTAACCCTCCAGCAAAAATTGCAGCGGAATGTTGATGCCCGCGGTGCAAGGAGCGCAGTAATTGCATCTGCGGCAGAAATTCGTACCCAACTGCTGCCGGATTTCCTTGATTTTTGTCTCCTCATCAATACTCAGCGGGTTGGTGTCTGCCGCAGCTGCCACATTCTGGGCAAGCTCCTGCTGGGTTGCCATACCGGGAATCACCACGCTTACGTGGGGATTGTTCACGACAAATCGCAGAGCAAGGGTGGCGTCCTCAAGAGCGCCGCCTGCCAGAGGCTTCATACAGACAAAGCCGATGTTCTTCTCGGCACACTTGGCAATCAACGCCTCGGCCTGGGTCTCCACAATGTTATAGGGGAACATAATGGTCTCTGCCCAAGGCAGCTCCAATGCCTTTTCAAACAGGTCGACAGCGTGCAAGGTGATACCGATATGTCCGATTTTGCCCGCCGCCTTTGCCTCCTGCAGCGCCTCTAACGCGCCACCCGGCGCCATCACCTGCTGCAAATCCTTGGCGCTGGGGTTGTGCACCTGATATAAGTCGATGTAATCCGTCCGCAGGTTTTTCAGGCTGGTAGCAATATCCTGCTCCATCGCCTCTTTTGTCCGCGACATACTCTTGGTAGCCAGAACAAAATGCTCCCGCACGCCGTCCAGGGCATAGCCCAGATACTCTTCGCTGACAGTGTAGCCCCGGGCAGTGTCGATATAATTTACGCCCGCATCCATCAGCGCCCGCACCAAATCCTTTGTACCCTCGGCATCAATTCTCTGAATGGGAATGCCACCGAAGCCTATGCGGGAAATCTTCAGACCGGTTTTTCCCAGTATTCTGTATTCCATATGCCATTCTCCTTCGCTCATATGTATAAATTATAACATTTTTCCAAACAAAGCGCAAGACGGAAAAACACACCTGCCAAAGACAGGTGTGTTTTTTGTTAGTCAAACAGATACCAGATATCCGGCGTAAAGCCGTAGTGTTTTCTCCTTACAGCGCTTCCAGGAACGCCTTTAAGCGCTCCGCTATCACCCGATGGCCGGCATCGTTGAAGTGCAGGCCGTCAGCAGTATAGGTTTCCTTATCTTCCTCTCTGTTAGGGTCAATGCCCAAATTCGCATACAAGTCAAGCACAGGGATACCGTAATGGGCTCCCGTCTGCTTGATGATTTCCACATACTCGGGAAGAGGACGTCCGTTTGCCCTTCTATACGGATGTGTGGACGGCGCTGCGCCGGTGTTCTCTCCATAGCACAGCCGGGCAGGCGTCATAAACACCACGGTCTTTCCGGCAAATTGGGACTTCAAAAAACGCATCAGGAAACTAACTGCGCCGCAGAAGGTAGCAGGCGTTTTGTCACCAAACTGACCGAATGGGGCATCGCCGTGAATATAGTCGTTCACACCGCCGTACACCACAACAATGTCCGCGCTCTTGTCCAAACGGTAAGCACGTCCGCAGAAGTACAAATCCCACACCGGCGATTCGCTGGGAACGGTCTGGTACGCCAGCCGAGTGCCGCCGATTCCGTAATTGTAGACTTCCTTCAAATCGCACAGCTTTTTCAGCACGTTATCGTAGCGGTTATTTTTCCTGTCCGCCACACCCACACCCTCTGTAATGCTGACACCTAAAAAATCAATTACTTTACCCTTTAGTTCCATAGAATCACCTTTATTGTAAACAAATTCCGTACTACGGTGCGTACATAGCGATACCTACACTATAGCCCGTTTATCTACGTATGTCAACCGATTATCGCAATTTGCCTGACAGGGAAAAAGGACACCACCTTTCGGTGGTGTCCCTTTGCTTATATATGCCGTTTATCCCAAATACTTCAGCTTGGCATCTTCCCAGAAATGTGCCTCGCCATCGGTATTGGGGTCATCCATAAATATGCCGGTATAGTGCTTGTTATTCGCCCTGGGTTCCGGTGCGGTCTGTTCGTCGGTACCGCCTGCATCAATAAAGTATCCGCCACGACCAATTCCCCAGGCCTTATAGTCGCCCTTGCAGTACTTATCCCGACCTGCCGTATCGATAAAAATTGCATAGTTCATATCCTGATTTTCTATGCCCTTTTCATCGTAAGCCGACCAGGATACGCCACCGATGTTTTGGTCTCCCTCATAGACATCGTCACCGCCGTCATTGATAAACACGCCAAGTCCTCTGTCCCACACAAAGCCAAAGCCTGCGCCGCAGCCCTGCTTCACCAAACCGTGGTAGTCATTGCCGCCGATGTCCGCCAGCATACCTACACCGTAGTGAGCAACACTGGCCTGGGAGTAATAGCAGCTGGCATACTGATCATCGCCTGCAGTATCTGTCAGGAAGCCGACACCGCTCCAGTAACCGCAGCCCATTACCCAAAGACCGCCTTCATATTTATCGTTTCCGCTGATATCAATCAAGCCTGCAATACCGCCGGAAATTCCCCGCTCAGGGCTTTCCACGTTTCGCTGACCCCAAGCGCAGCCTTGGGAGTTATTTCCGTTATAGCCTTCAAACAGGTCGTATTCCATACCCTCGTATCCCTTTACGACCTCGGGAGAGACATAATAGGTGTCATTGCCACTGATGTCTGCAAGGTACGCCTGGCAGGCGTTTCCTGCAGAGGCTTGCGCCATACCAACGGCTTTGTAGCTATCATTACCCGCACCGTCAACCAGCACTGCCATACCGTAATGGCCGGCAGCCTGTGCCGTTACGTCACAGTTATACTGATCGTCACCGTTTTGGTCGTACAGCGCACCCACGCCCACAACGGCGCAGGCCTGCGCCATATTCTTGGCGGTATAGGTATCGTTACCACCCATATCCATCAGCACACCCACACCCAGAATACCGCAGCCCTGGGTAGCCTCTTTGCCTGCATAGGTGTCGTTTCCGCCCATATCTATCAAAACAGAAACGGGATTTTCAAAGGTATTGGACGCCACGCGACCGTTGTAGGTGTCATTTCCGCCTGCATCTACCAACAGAAGCGCATTGGGTGATGTATAAGTATCGTCCTGCTTGCCGCCGAAGATAATGTCACCTGCGGGGGTGTTGATTGTAAAAGCGGTGTCCAGCGTTACATTCTCCAGTGCGCGGGCCAATATACCTGTAGCAGCGACCATATCTCTTCCGGCAACCAGAATGGGCTTAAAGTCCATAGAATAATATGCCTGAATCATATTGGAAAGGCTGGTCATATCGCCTGCGGTCATAGTATAGAACTGAAATGCCTGCAAGGCGGTAAAAATGTCCTTGCCCGCCTTTGCCGTCTGTTCTTTTATCGCCTTGACTGCCTCTGCAGCCGCGTTAACAAATACCGCCAAAGGCTTTTTTATCTGGGCATCCAACCCCTGTACCTGTTGCTTGGCGGTCTGCAAATTGGAGGTGTCACCGGCAGCCTCAAAAAGCTTGGTCAGCGCCTCATCCAAATCCACATTCCAGGTTTCCGTCCTGTTTTCAATTCTTGCGCCGTAGGTTTCCAGCATTTCACCAAAGAACGCGCCGAAATGGGCGGCATTATTCACCTGCTTTGCCAGCGCCGTGGCGCTGAGCATATACTCCGCAGAATACAGTGAATTGCCATGCAGCTCGTGGTAATCGGGGAACGTGTTCACGCCATAGCTCTTCGTTTCAAAGCCCTTCAGTCCTGTGCCTGCAAGGCTGGACGCGTCAATAGCCTTCTGCATCAGGTCGACGCTCGTGCGCTCCGGAGGTGTCACACTGCTTCCTGCGCCGGAAAACCCCAAGAACTCGGAGAACAAATAGCTGTTGTCCGTATCTACCGCACCGGACTGTGCGTTTTCACCGGTTGTGCTGTTGTCCGTATCTACCGCACCGGACTGTGCGTTTTCACCGGTTGTACCGCCCGTTTCATTGGTATCCGGGGTCTTAGGACCACAGCCTACAAACAGCAGGCATACGCAAATCAGTAAACACAATAGTCTTTTCATAGTATTTCTCCTTCTCCAGCTTGTTATTTGTTGGATGAATACGTCTACATTGTAACATAATTCGTTTCTATGTGCAACATCTTTTTTTTTACGGTGCGTCCGGGCTATCCTATCAAATCCTCAAAATAACAGCTTATATATTGATGCTTCTTCAAAAACGCAAAGGCTTCCCGAAGCTTATCCTCAAAATCAGGCTGATAGCTTTTGTAATCCGCATAATAGAACTGCTCGTGGATCATCACCTTGACGCAGCTTCGATTCGCAATGCTTTCTAATTCTTTCATTACACGTTCTCTCGGGAAATTCAGCTCAACGTCAATTGCCGCAAAGTTAAACCCGCCGGTTTTCAGCGTCAGTCCCTTGCGTATTTCGGCTGCTTCCGCCGGGGATAACCCGTAAGAGATTCTGGGCTTTTCGTCACTGCCAAAGAGTCCCAGCAAGCCAACAATCTGATTATCCGCAAGGGCTTTTAAGCCTTCCTCTGTTGCAAGGCAATAGTGGATGGTGGTTGTTTTTGCCAGCGCGGCAGGCGATGCAAACCGCCTTACTTGCTCGTTTACCCTTTTACAATCGTTGTAAACCTCATCATATCCCGAAAACTCATACGGTTTGATATTTTCCCTGTCAGAATGGAAAGAGAACTTCATCCAATCAGCGTTCTGTTCAAATTCAGAATAGTATTCTGCGCTCATTTCTGATAGGTCGAAGCCTTCCATACGATAGAACAGGTTGAACTGAATTTTCAAACCGAATTCTTCGTGGAGACGTTTATACATTGCCAAATAAGGATGGTCAAAAATGCTGTTATAATTGTTCTCGGTCAATTCTTTCAGAAAACGGATATTGTCGTCAACGGTAAAGCAAAAGGTTTTCATATTCTCATCTCCTCGCGTTCAGTATAGCATAAAAGCAGTGGGGGTGCAAGGGTTAGTAAAATCGTGCTGCGCTCGGTGAAATCAAAGGCTTACACCTGACACTTCCACTGCTATGGGTTCGAGTCCACCCGTGATCTGCAATAAAAAACACAGAGTAGCATTCGCTACTCTGTGTTTTGCGGAATAGTTCGAACTTCGTGACTCAAATTAAATACACTTAAGAACCGAAGGTATCCTTATAATTGTGACCTATACTTGCTGTGATATAAACCTTAACAAAGTATCCCTTGCTTCAACATCTTTACTGGTCGCAATTTGCCCATTTACAGTTAATAAACCTACTCCTTTTGCAAATGCACCCTTTATCGTTTTATTTTCACATGTTAATATTTCAAAGCCCGATTTATTCATTGGCCCAATTGCTTTTATATCAGAAATATTAATATTTACTGTTTTTGTTGCGCCTTGGACTACAGCACCTATTAGCCCAAATCTTAATGCAGATTTTACAGCTGCATCTGCCTTTAAAAATAAACGTTGATTCGTTAATACAATTTGTCCCTCTTTTTTGTTAATATTACCGTGTTGCTCTAACAAAATCTGCTCGTCTTTCATTAATAATATATCACTCATAAAAACCCTCCTTATTATTAACCGATATTGGTTAATTTTATTATATATCATATTCGGTTAATATGTCAATAGGAGGGATTGAAAAAATATGATTTCCTATGATAGATTATGGCAAACTATGAAAGAAAAAGACGTTACTCAATATGCTCTTATTAAAAAATATAACATAAGTCCTGGGCAAATCACACGGTTAAAGAGAAATGAAAGTGTGAGTACCCATACAATTGAAATATTTTGTAAAATTTTAAAATGTAATGTTGAAGATATCATGCAGTATATAGCAGATGAAAAAATATAAAAGCCGTGAAATTCACGGCTTTTTCTT
>JAZTWB010000020.1:0-13759 GCA_045635645.1 Faecousia sp.
TGGATTCCCACAAGGAGCAGGACGAACAGTTCATGTGCACCATTCAGGACAAGATCACCGAACGTCTGACTTCCATGGGCATCCGCAGCAAGACCTACGGACGCATCAAGCACGTTTATTCCATCTACCGGAAGATGCAGACCCAGAACAAGACCATGGACGAGCTGTACGACATCTACGCCTTCCGCTGCGTCGTGGACTCCATCCCCGACTGCTATAATGTCTTGGGTCACGTCCACGACCTGTTTAATCTGGTCCCCGGTCGGTTTAAGGACTATATTTCCACCCCCAAGCCCAATATGTACCAGAGTCTGCACACCACGGTCATCGGCACCCAGGGCATTCCCTTTGAGGTGCAGATTCGCACCTGGGATATGCACGAGACGGCGGAGTACGGCATTGCCGCCCACTGGAAGTATAAGCAGGGCGCGGGCGCAGGCGAAGAGAAGGACTTCGAGTGGGTGCGCCGGCTTTTGGAAAGCCAGCAGGATACCGACGCGGAGGACTACCTGAACTCGATGAAAATCGATATGTTCGACGACGAGGTTTTCACTTTTACCCCCAAGGGTAAGATTGTACCCCTGCCCGCCGGCTCTACGCCCATCGATTTTGCCTATGCCATTCACTCCGGCGTGGGCAACGCAATGGTGGGCGCCAAGGTCAACGGACGGATTTGCAACATCGATTCCACCCTGCAAAACGGTGATATTGTGGAAATCATCACCTCCAAGGCGGCAAAAGGCCCCAGCCGTGACTGGCTGGGCATCTGTAAGAGCAACCAGGCCCGCACCAAGATTAAGCAGTGGTTCAAGCGGGAACGGCGGGAGGAGAACGTGGCCCACGGACGGGCGTCCTTCGAGGGCGAAATGCGCCGGACCGGCCTGCCTCTGTCTATTACCGTAGACCCGGAGGTTGGGCCCCAGCTGCTGAAAAAGCTGGCCTTTGACACCTGGGAGGATATGTACGCCGCCATCGGCTACGGCGGCTTAACTGCCGTGAAGGCGGTGGGTCGTATCCGGGACGATATTAACCGGGCGCTGAAGCTGCAAAATAGCGAAAAGCAGGCGGCGCTGAACATCAAGCCGGACACGGCAAAGACCAGCCGCCACGCGGTCAACGGCGTGATTGTGGAGGACATCGACTCCTGTATGATTCGCTTTGCCCGGTGCTGTACCCCTGTGCCCGGCGACGGTATCATCGGCTTTATCACCAAGGGCTTTGGCGTGTCGGTGCACCGCTTAGACTGCCCCAACGCCCAAAACCGGGATGAGCCCCATCAGGCGGCCCGGTGGGTGCCGGTGCGGTGGGCAGATGAGGACGACCAGCCCTTCGAGACCACCCTGGAGCTGGAATGTACCACAAGAGACGGTCTGCTTCTGGACGTGGCCACTACAATGACCGCCGCCCGTATCCGTATGAAGGAGGTCAACGGCAAGGACCTGCCCGGCGGCAGAAGTGTGTTTACAGTGCGCTTTGAGGTGCGCAACGTTGACGAACTGGAGACTGTGCGCAATAAGCTGCTGAATATCCGGGGCGTTACCGGCTCGAGAAGAGGACAGAATTAATTGACAATTGACAATTCAGGAGGAACGTTATGCGAGCGGTACTGACAAGAGTAAAATCCGCGTCTGTGACCATTGAGGGAAAGACCGTGGGACAAATCGGACAGGGCTTTCTGATTCTGCTGGGCGTCGGTCCAAAGGATACCGAGGAGACCTGCCGGTATTTGGCGGAAAAAGCCCTTTCCCTGCGGGTTTTTGAGGACGAAAACGGCAAGATGAATTTGGGCCTTGCCGACGTGGGCGGACAGGTGCTGGTGGTGAGCCAGTTTACCCTTTACGGCAACTGCCGCAAGGGTCGCCGTCCCAGCTTTACCGAGGCGGCCGGCCCGGCGCTGGGCAACCGCCTGTACGAAAAATTCCTCACCGACTGCGCCTCTTTGGGCTATCCGCCCCAGCACGGTCAGTTCGGCGCGGATATGCAGGTGGAATCGGTCAACGACGGGCCGGTCACCTTGATTTTGGACACGGAACAATTATTGGAAACAGCAAGAAGAAATTGACAATTGACAATGGACAATTGACAATTAAGGAGCAAGACGATGCTGCATATACTTTCTTTGCCTTTGGGGGCGTATCAGACCAACTGCTATATTGCGTGGGGTGACGGCGACGATTGCATCGTCATCGACCCGGGGTATACCCCGGAGCGGGTGTTGGCAGAAACCGAGATGCTGGGAAAGTCCATTGCCGCAATCCTTCTTACCCACGGGCATTTTGACCACGTGGGCGGCGTGCGGGAAATCGTGGCGGAAACCGGCTGCCCGGTGTACCTCCACCAGCAGGAGCTGCGGCTTCCGCCCCATTTTACCGACGGGCCGCTGTACTATACTAACTTTTACGGCGAGGGTGATGAATTACGCCTTGCAGGGCTTTCTATCCGGGTGCTGCACACCCCCGGTCATACCCCCGGCGCGGTGTGCCTGCAGGTGGGTGACACCCTCTTTGCCGGCGACACCCTGTTTAACGGCTCTATCGGACGGACGGATTTCCCCGGCAGCAGTCCTGCCGCGATGCAGGCATCTTTGCAGCGGCTGAAAGAGATTCCGGAAGATTTGCGCGTTCTGCCCGGACACGGGGAGGAGACGACCCTATCCCGGGAAAAGAAATACAATCCCTATTTGAACAGGTGATTTGTTTATGAATTTAACCATTATCGGTCACGAGGACCTGTATTCTGTGGAGCAGCTGCTGCTGTCGCTGCTGCCCGGCGCGGACGGCACAGCCGTCTCCAAGCTGACCCGTGGCAAAACCTGGCTGACGGCGGTGACGGAAATCACCGCAGGCGGCAAAAAGACCCGGGCGGTCAAACGGCTGAGGGCATCGGAGGAGACGGTGCGCCTGCGCCGCCGCATTTTGCAGCAGAGCGTCTATCTGGCGGCAACGCCCCATATGGACGCGCCCCCTGCCTGGGGCGCGTTGGCGGGGGTACGCCCCACCAAGCTGTCCACGGCGGAGCTGCTCTCCGGCGGCGACCGGAAAAGCGCCGACAAGCTGCTCAAACAGGTGTATTTTGTAACCCCACCCCGCAGAGCCTTGGCGCTGGACTGCTCCGAGGCCACCGTCCGGGCGGTACAACAAATGGACCGGCAGGACCTGTCGCTGTACATCGGCATTCCTTTTTGTCCCACCCGCTGCACCTATTGCAGCTTTGTCAGCCGCAGTGTGGGCAAACGGACGAATCTGATTGAGCCTTACCTGCACGCGTTGTATCAGGAGATGGCCCACACGGGAAAACTTCTGGCAAATTCCGGGCGGCACATTCGTACTATCTATATAGGCGGCGGCACGCCCACTACATTGACTGCCCAGCAGCTGACGGAGCTGATGGAGCAGGTACACGCGTCCTTTGACCTTTCCCGGTGCATCGAATTTACCGTGGAGGGGGGCAGACCGGACACGCTGGATGCCGAAAAGCTGGCGATTTTGCGGAAACTGGGCGCGGACCGTATGAGCACCAACCCCCAGACGATGGAGGACGGGGTGCTGCGAGCCTGCGGCAGACCCCATACGGCGCAGGACGTACTGAACCGTTACGGCGAGGCAGTAACCGCGGGCTTTGACGCCATCAATATGGATTTGATTGCGGGACTTCCCAAGGATTCTGTGGAGGGTTTCCGCCGTTCTCTGGACACGGTGGCAGCGCTGCGGCCTGCCAATATCACCGTCCACACCCTTGCTCTGAAAAAGGGCGCGGATTTGTTTGAAAAGCGGGCAGAGCTGCCGTCTCACAGGGAGGTTACCCAGATGGTGGACTATGCCAATGCTACATTGCGGGCGCTGGGCTACAAGCCCTACTACCTGTACCGGCAGAAGTATATGTCCGGCTCGTTCGAGAACGTGGGCTGGAGCCGGGAGAACTTAGATTGCCTGTATAATATTTATATGATGGAAGAGCTGCACACGATTTTGTCCCTTGGCGGCGGCGGAATGAACAAGGTAAACCTGCCCGACGGCACGCTGCAGCGATTCCACAACCCGAAATTCCCCGAGCAGTACATCGGGCAGATTGCAGACGTCCTCCGGCAAAAGGAGGAGCTGTTTGCGCTGCTGTAATTGCTCCTACAAAAAGGAAGTGTTTGTTTGGATACTTTGATTTCCGGTGTCACCGTGGTGACGATGAATGAGAAAATGGATGTGCTGTTTGGCGCATATTTGGGCATTGCCGACGGCAAGATAACCTATATTGGATCTGCCGCCCCCCAAGACCGTCCCAAGACCATTATTGACGGCACGGGTATGGTGGCGATGCCCGGTCTTATCAATGCCCACACCCACCTTGCCACGTCGGTTTTGCGGAACTTTCTGGACGATGCCGGGCAACACGAGGCGCTGGAGCAGCTGCTGGCCCGGCAGGATAAGCTGGATGAGCGGGCCGCCAAGGCGGCAGCCAGCCTTGCCATTGCCGAGTGTCTGCGCTTTGGCGTGACCTCCGTTTCCGACCTGTACTACTACCCGGAGGCAACGGCCCAGGCGGTGGCGCAGAGCGGCATTAAGGCGAATTTGGCGCTGTCTGCCTACCGGTTTATCGACCAGAACGAGGAGTTTGATTTTGAGACCGACGAGCAGTGCCGGGAGCTTACAAGACTGGTGGATAAGTGGCACGGCTACGACGACGGCAGAATCAAAATCGACGCGGGTATCCACAGCGAGTGCACCAGTAACTTTAAGCTGTGGGAGGCGCTGGCGGACTTTGCTGCGGAAAAAGGCTTAGGTTTCCAGCTGCACCTGTCGGAAACCCGGCAGGAGGCAGACGGCTGCGAGGACCGCACCGGTCTGACTCCCGCAGAGCTTCTGTCCTGTCACCGGGTATTTCGTGTGCCTGTGACCGCCGCAACCTGCGCCTGTCTGACAGAGCAGGAGCAGAAAATATTGGGCAAGGCAAAGGCCACCGCCGTGGCAACGCCCATTGCCGCAGCCAAGCAGGGCGCGCCTGCCACACCCATCACCGACTGTGTGAAAGCGGGTATGAACGTGGCGCTGGGTACCGGCGGCGGTGTGGAATGTGGCAATTTGGATATGTTTGAAGTGATGCGTATGGCTACCCTCCACGCCCGTCAGGCGGTTGGCGATGCCGCGGCCTTCCCCGCGAGCGCGGCGCTGATGATGGCCACGGTCTGCGGCGCAAGAGCCCAGGGACGCGCCGCCCAGTGCGGTATGCTGAAAGAGGGAATGGACGCAGATATTGTTTTGGTGGACTTCTCCGCGCCCCACCTGATGCCCTGCCACAATGTGCCGGCGGGTCTGGTGTTCTCCGCCAAGGGCGGCGACGTGGCGATGACGATGGTGCGGGGCAATATTCTCTATCAAAACGGCGCGTTCCCCACAATGGATATGAACGCGGTGGTATCGGAAATTATGGAATACGCGATACCCAGACTGCTGGGCAAGGAGGCGCTATGAGCCAGTCGAAAAAGCAAACCTTTCTCCACGGCGCGGCGCTGCTGGCAATGGCAACCGCCATTGTAAAAATCATCGGCGCGTTCTATAAAATCCCCTTAAAAATGATTATCGGTGACCAGGGCTACGGCTATTTCGTCACCGCTTACGACATTTACACCGTGCTGCTGCTGATTTCCACGGCAGGTCTGCCCATTGCGATGAGCCGTATGATCAGCCAGGCCAGCGCCCTGGGCAATTACAACCAGGTGCGGCGGGTGTATGCCACTGCCCGGGGGATTTTTCTGGGTCTTGGCGCGGTAAGCACGGCGCTGATGATGGCGTTTTCCCACCAATTGGCGGCATTTCAGAAGCAGCCGGACGCGTGGGCAGCTATCTTCTGCCTGGGCCCCTGCGCCTTGCTGATGTGTATTATGTCAACCAACCGGGGCTTTTTCCAGGGGCAGGGCGATATGCGTCCTACCTCCAACTCCCAGATTTTGGAGGCAGTTTTTAAGCTCTTTGTGGGTCTGGCCCTGGCATACGCCGTGATGAAGGCCACTAAGCAGGTGGGCTACGCCGCCGGCGCGGCGATTTTAGGCGTGACGGTCAGCTGTCTGGTGTCGGCAATTTATCTGAAAAGCAAGCAGCGCCCTGCCTACCGGGATTTGCCCGCCAGCGGCGATACCCCCCAGAGCTACGGCGCAACCGCCAAGCAGCTATTGGCGATTGCCGTGCCCATTACCATCGGCTCGGCGGGTCTGCAGGTGCTGACGGTGATTGAGACCAACCTGTATATGGGTCAGCTCCTCTCCGCAAACGGCATGAGCCAGAACACCGCCGACATCACCAAGGGCATCTACAATATGTGCCAGACGGTGTTCAATATGCCCTGTTCCTTTATGGTGCCCATTACCACCTCGGTGCTGCCTGCCATCACCGCGATGCTGGCAACCAAGGATTACACCGGTGCGAAAAGCACCACAGAGTCTGCCGCCCGTATCACAGGTCTGCTGGCGCTGCCCTGCGCCGTGGGACTTACGGTGCTGGCGCAGCCTGTTATGGGTCTGCTGGGCGGCTATTCGGGCGAAAGTCTGGCGCTGGCGGGAACGATTCTGGGTGTCCTTGGCATCAATGTGTTTTTCTACGGCATTATCCAGTACACCAACGTGGTGCTTCAGTCCCACGGTCACGCCCATATCCCTGTGATTAACACCCTGCTGTGCGGCGGAATGAAGCTGATTGTGGTATATGTGCTGGTGGGCAATCCCCGCATCGGCATCGTGGGCGCGCCGGTGGGTATGCTGCTGTGCTACGCCTGTATCGGCGCAATGAACCTGATTGCCATTTACCGGGTTGTTCCCCAGAAGACGGCTATCCTGCGCAACCTGCTGCGGCCGGTGCTTCCGGCGGCGCTTATGGGTGTCGGGGTGTGGGGCGCGTACCGACTGCTGGGCGCAGCGGGAGTGGATTCTACCGTGATTTTGTGCGGCGCTCCCGTGGCGCTGGGCGTGGCAATCTACCTGTTTGGCGTGGTAATTTTCAAGGCAATCCGCCGGGAAGACTGCCTGCTTTTGCCAAAAGGTGACAAAATTTCGAGGTTTTTACACCTATAATTGGCTATTTTTGCAAAAAAAGCTTGCATTTCTGAAAAAAATATGTTACAGTAAGGTATCAAAAAATTTTTTTGAAAGAAGGTAATTTTCCCATGAACAAAACCGAACTGATTGCTGCCGTTGCTGCAAAGACCGGTCTGACCAAGAAGGACGCAGAGAGCGCCATCGTTGCTACCTTTGCTTCCATCACCGACGCCATGACTAAGGGCGAAAAGGTGCAGGTTTCCGGTTTCGGTATTTTTGAGGTCAAGGCTCGCGAGGCTCGTGTAGGCCGTAACCCCCGCACCAAGGAAACCATTCAGATTCCCGCAACCCGTCTGCCCGCTTTTAAGGCCAGCAAGACTTTGAAGGACGTTATCGCCAAGTAAGATGCGCCTGGATAAGTACCTGAAGGTCTCCAGACTGATTAAGCGCCGCACCGTAGCCAATGAGGCTTGCGACAACGGACGTATCAGTGTCAACGGCCGTGTGGTAAAGGCCAGCTATGAGGTCAAGCCCGGTGACAGGATTTCCCTTGCTCTGGGTGCCCGCACTGTCGAGGTGGAGGTCTTGGTAGTAGCTGACAACGTCCGCAAGGACGATGCGGTGACTATGTACAAAGAAATATAAAAAAGAGGAGTGCTTGCGCACTCCTCTTTTTTATTCTTCCGTTCTGGGTACAGGTGTGATAACCGGTGTGCCGTCACGATTCAGCAGGACGGTCAGACCGCCGCCGTAGCCGTGGCTGGCATACAGATAATTTACGCCGGTCTCCCGGTCCACCAGAATATCCATTGCCGGGGCGGACAGACCGCCGCCCTGGGAATAGATTTTGATAAACCGCTTATCTTTCTTTGCCATTATTCCTTCACGCCCTCCACAAGGCCGGTTGCCAGACCTACCAGACCCTGCATTTCAGAGGGAATGATAATCTTGGTGGCGTTGCCGTTGGCGACTTTTTCCATCGCCTCCACAGCCTTCAGCTTGATAACCTGCTCGGTGGGGGCGTTCTCGTTGAGCATACGCATAGAGTCGGCCAGCGCCTGCTGTACCTGCCGGATCGCCTCGGCTTCGCCCTCTGCCTTCAAGATAGCTGCCTGCTTTTCGGCATCTGCCCGCAAAATGGCGGATTCCTTCTCACCCTCGGCAATGAGGATAGCGGACTTTTTCTGACCCTCTGCCTGCAAAATCGCCTGCCGGCGGTCGCGCTCTGCCTTCATCTGCTTTTCCATAGAGGACTGAATGTCAGCAGGGGGCAGAATATTCTTCAGCTCCACCCGGTTGACCTTAATACCCCAGGGGTCGGTGGCGTCGTCCAGAATGGCGCGCATCTGGGTGTTGATCAGGTCGCGGGAGGTGAGGGTCTGGTCCAGCTCCAGGTCACCGATGATGTTCCGCAGGGTGGTTGCGGTGAGGTTTTCCATCGCCATCATAGGGCTTTCCACGCCGTAGGTGTAGAGCTTGGGGTCGGTAATCTGGAAATACACCACCGTGTCAATCTGCATAGTGACGTTGTCCTTGGTAATCACAGGCTGAGGGGGATAGTCCAGAACCTGCTCCTTCAGGGAAACACGCCGGGCAATCCGGTCAAAAAAGGGTACCTTCAAGTGCAGACCCACGCCCCAAACTGCCTGGAAAGCGCCCAGACGCTCAATCACAAAGGCCTTGGACTGCTGGACAACCACAATATTGCGGATAATGATGATGAATACAACCACAATCAATGCCAAAATAATATAACCTTCCATAGTAACCTCCTTAAACTTTCACCGTTACCGGTGTGACATACACTTTTACGCCCTCCACCCGGTCAATCTTCACCTGCTCGCCGGCAGGAATCGGCTCGCCGGTGGTGCTGCGGGCGGACCACTCCACATCGCCGATTTTCACCTGACCGCTGCCTGTGAGGTTGTCGATGGCGGTGATGCACAGACAGGTTTTTCCCGTCAGCGCATCCACGTTGGTACGGGTGAGCTTGGGGGTGAAATACTTCTTGGCAATGGGGCGCAGCAGGGCAAGGGCAAAGGCAGATACCGCCAAAAATACCCCAATCTGCAGCCATAGTTTACCCCCCAGCAAAGCGGTGACCAGGGCGGCCAAAGCGCCGACGGCAAACCAGGTAGAGACCATATTCACGGTTGCCGCCTCTGCCGCGATAAAGATTACCAGCAGAGCAAACCACCAAAATGTATCCATCGTAAACGCCTCCTCTCGGTGTTTCTGATTTTAGAGTAGCAGAAAAAGGCGCAATAGTAAAGTATTTTTTGCTGGAAACCTGCGTTTGCGATGGAAAAACAGTTGCCATTCGGAAACGGCTGATGTATAATTAAACTGTAAAAATACGGGCAAAGCCCGAAACTTTGGAGGAAACGAAATGTTTAACGCAATGATTGAGGTTCTGAAGGCGAACCCCCGCAAGATCGTCTTCACCGAGGGCCACGACGCCCGTATTCTGGAGGCAACTGCCCGTCTGGTAGAGGGCGGCTTCCTGACCCCCATTCTGGTGGGCAATGTGGAAGAGGTTAAGGCCAACGCAGCCAAGGGCGGCTTTAACATCGCCGGCGTGGAAATTCTCGACCCCACCACCTACGCCGGAATGGACGCAATGGTTGAGAAGATGGTGGAGCTGCGTAAGGGCAAGATGACTGCCGATGAGTGCCGCGCTGCTCTGTCCAAGGGCAACTACTTTGGCACGATGCTGGTGAAGATGGGCTATGCCGACGCTCTGCTGGGCGGCGCTACTTACTCCACCGCTGACACCGTCCGTCCCGCTCTGCAGCTGGTTAAGACCAAGAAGGGCGCAAATTTGGTGTCCTCCTGCTTCATTATGGTCCGCGGCGAAGAGAAGCTGGCTATGGGCGACTGCGCCATTAACCTTAGCTACGAGGATTCCGTGGACAAGGACGGCAACGTGACCGTTTCCGCTGCCCGGAAGCTGGCCGAGGTGGCAATCGAGACCGCCAACACCGCAAAGGTATTCGGCATTGAGCCCAAGGTGGCAATGCTGTCTTTCTCCACCAACGGCTCCGGCAAGGGCGGCACTGTGAAGCTGTCCAACGAGGCCACCAAGGTTGCCAAGGAGCTGGCGCCCGACCTGATGATCGACGGCGAAATGCAGTTCGACGCTGCGGTTGCTCCCGAGGTTGGTCAGCTGAAGTTCCCCGGCTCTCCCGTGGCAGGCTACGCCAACACCTTCATTTTCCCCACCATCGAGGCGGGTAACATCGGCTACAAGATTGCCCAGCGTCTGGGCGGCTTCGAGGCCTACGGCCCCATTCTGCAGGGTCTGGCAGCGCCCATCAACGACCTGTCCCGCGGCTGCAACGCCGACGAGGTCTACAAGATGGCAATCATCACCTGCGCAATGGTATAAAAGCAAGCAATCGGGTGCGCTGAGCGCACCCGATTTTGTTGACAGCAAATGCCCTTTGTGTTACAATATCTATGACAACCGAATAGCACCATTTCGTGGC
Organism: Faecousia sp.; assembly: GCA_045635645.1. GTDB lineage: Bacteria > Bacillota > Clostridia > Oscillospirales > Oscillospiraceae > Faecousia. Next base: position 10,507 of record JAZTWB010000020.1, read on the forward strand.
TGCCTGGGGGTAAGACCCACGCAGCTGAACAAGATAATCGGGCGAAAATCCCGAACGGTACCGCCGCTGTAAGTGTTATTGGAATATACAAGGCGAAAGCCAGTCACTGGGAAACTGGGAAGGCGTATATTCCGCAAGGGCCGCAACCTCCTTTGCAAAAGCACGAGTCAGAAGACCTACGAAGTGGTTCTCCTTCCTTTTGCGGAATACGAAAGGAGCGTTTGTCGCGGAAAATCGGCCGCGGCGCAGTTTTGCGCCGGGGTACTTTTATTTTTAGGAGGTATTTTTATGAAGAAAAAATCGTTAATTGCAATCTTTGCCATCGCCCTGCTGGTGGCGGCGCTGGTGGCGGTGTACTTTGTCACCCGCCCCGAAACCAACACCGATATGAAGTCCTTTACCGTGGAGATTGTTCATAAGGACGGCACGACCAAGGAAATGCCCTTGAAGTCCGACGCAGAGTATCTGGGACCGCTGCTGCTGGAAAAGGGCATCATCAAGGGCGAGCAGGGACAGTTTGGCCTGTATATCCAGGAGGTAGACGGGGAAAAGGCTGTCTTTGAAGTGGACGGCGCCTACTGGGGCTTCTATGTGGACGGGGAGTATGCTATGCAGGGCATCGACCAGACCCCCATCGAAGCGGGCAAGGTCTATCGTCTTGCTTATACTATAGACACCCAGTCCTAAATAAATGTGCCACAAGGCACAATTCGTGCCGTACGGCAAATAATGGCGAAGCCAATTCATGCCCGCAGGGCAATTCATAAAACAAAAGGGTTGCAAAAACAAGGCGTGAGGAATTTTCCTCACGCCTTTTGTGTAGTGTTGCCTTTTGCGGTAGTGATGGAGGCAGTGAGCAGTTTGCGGATTTTGCTGCATTGGGAAAACAGAGAATCGTATTCGCCGGGTGTAATCATATTTGTGTCCTTGAACAGCCCCAGCCAATAATCGGTTTCGTAGCACTCCTTCAAGGCGATTTGGAGCTTATTAATAAAGTCTGCTTTGCTTGCCGCGTAGTTTGCCTCGTGTATATTTGCGCCGACACTGGTGCCGCTACGCAAAAGTTGATTGAGCAGCACATTGCTCTTTCGATGCTCCTTGATTTCTGCGCAAAGATTTACAATATCAACAGCAAATTGCTTGGATAAATCAATCAAAGCGTTCTCTTTCATAAACGTCTCTCCCAAATGATTTGACACTTCGTGTCATGAATTGATGCTGAGGCATCATGATTTCTCGCTTCGCTCCATAATTTGAATTGCCCCAAAATGTGCCGCAAGGCACAATTCGTGCCGTAAGGCAAATTATGGCGCAGCCAATTTATGCCCGCAGGGCAATTCATTGTTGTTTGCACAGGCAAACAACGCTCTCAACGTGAGAGCATCTTGGGAACAAATCTGCCGCTTGGGCGGATTTTAGCTCGTAGCCGTGGGTTTTCAAGAGGGCAACGTCTCGGGCAAGGGTCGCCGGGTCGCAGGAGACGTACACAATCCGCCGGGGCGACATTTTGGCAAGGGCCTCGATGGCGTCGGCGCTTAAGCCCTTTCTGGGCGGGTCGACCACCACCACGTCGGGGTGGATACCCTGCGCCTCCAGCTCCAGCGCCGCTTTTCCTGCATCTGCGCAGAAAAATTCCGCGTTTTCAATGCCGTTTCGCTCCGCGTTGGCTCTGGCATCGGTGACCGCCTGCTCCACCACTTCCACGCCGATGACCCGCCCGGCGGCCTTTGCCATCGCCAATGTGATGGTGCCGACACCGCAGTACAAATCCAGCACAAGGTCGTTTTTGGTGATTTCCGCCTGGGCAATCGCCGCTTCATACAGAAGCTCGGCCTGGTGGTGGTTGATTTGGTAGAAGGAGCGGGGAGACAGGCGGAAATTAAGGCCGCACAGGGTGTCCTCAATGAAGCCGCCGCCGTAAAGGACGATTTCCTCGTCTCCCAAAACCGTGTTGCCCGATTTGGTATTTACTGACAGCACTAACGTGGTAAAGCCCGGAACAGCCTGCAAGCGGGCAATCAAATCCTCCGGGTGGGGCAGCTTTCGCCCGTTTATCACAAGGCACACCAGCACCTGCCCGGAAACTGCGCCCCGCCGCACATAAATGTGCCGCAAAAGGCCCTTTCCGGTGGTCTCGTCGTAGGCGGTTATCCCATAGTGGTTTACATAATCTATAACAATGCGGCGCACCTGCTCTGTTTCTCCGGGGAGAATCAGACAGCTTTCAATCTCCACCACCTGATGGGTGCCCGCCTTGAAAAATCCCGCGTACACCTGCCCTTTTTTGGCAGAAATAGGATATTGCGCCTTATTCCGATATCCCTTGCAGGTGGGCGCGGAGAGAATGGGCATATCCGCAAGGCTTTCGCCGCCGATGCGGTTTAAGGTGTTTTTCACCCGCTCCGCCTTCAGACGGGTCTCCTCGGCATAATCCATATGCCAGAAGTCGCAGCCGCCGCAGCTGGCGGAAATGGGGCATTCCCGCTGCACCCGGTGGGGGGATTTTTCCAAAATCTCCACAATTTTGCCCGCCGCCCAGGTTTTGCCCACCTTTTCAATGCGGATTCGGCAGGTTTCGCCGGCAATGGCGCCCGGCAGGAACACGGCGCAGCCGTCCACGTGGGCGACGCCCGCACCTTCCGCGGTGTAGTCTGTGACTGTGGCTTCGTAAATTTTGTTCTTTTCCAGCATCAGCTGTCCTCCAGAAGGGCCTCCAGACCCAGTTTTTGGGGCTTCAGCCCCAGTGATTCATAGAATTTCAGCGCACTTTCGTTGCAGGACCACACGTTGAGCGTAATGCTGTAGCATTTGCGCTGCCTGGCGTATTTAGAAACCGCCTCATACAGGGCAGTACCCACGTGCTGCCCACGGCAACGTTCGTCCACGCACAAATCGTCTATGTAGCAGGTGGTGTGGTCGGCGATGACCGAGTCCCGGTAGTAGGTGTGCATTTGGCAGAAGCAGTAGCCCAGCACCCTGCCGTCATCTACAGCAACAAAAATGGGCGTTTCTGGCTTATTTAGCATAGCGAACACCTGGGACGGACCGTATTTTTGGGCGTCTGCCCGGAATATGTCCGGTCTGCCTTGGTGGTGGACCTGACCCACCTGCCGCAGCAGGGTCAGAATCTCCGGCACATCGCCGGGCGCGGCAAAACGAATTTCCATAATCGTTCCTCCGTTTTTTCTTTATGATACCACAAAATATGCAGCATTGCAAATACGCAAAAACCTGGCTGCTGGGCAGCCGGGGT
>JAZTWB010000021.1:0-9811 GCA_045635645.1 Faecousia sp.
CTGCCCCGGGTCAAGGCGCTGGGGTACAACGCCATACAGATTATGGCCATTATGGAGCACCCCTACTACGCAAGCTTTGGCTATCAGGTGACCAATTTCTTTGCCACCTCCTCCCGCTTCGGCAGACCCGAGGAACTGAAAAAACTCATTGATACCGCCCACAAAATGGGCATCGCGGTGCTGCTGGACGTGGTCCATTCCCACGCCTGCAAAAACACCCGGGAGGGCATCAACGAATTTGACGGCACGTCTTATCAGTTCTTCCACGAAGGACCCCAGGGTGAGCACCCCGCCTGGAACACCAAGTGCTTTGACTACGGCAAAAATGAGGTGCTCCACTTCCTGCTGTCCAATTTGAAATACTGGCTCACGGAGTTCCACTTCGACGGCTTCCGCTTTGACGGCATCACCTCTATGCTCTACCGTGACCACGGCCTGGGCGTGGCGTTTACCGACTACGGCAAGTATTTTTCAATGAACACCGACACCGACGCGGTGACCTACCTGCAGCTGGCAACCACCCTGTGCCGGCAGGTCAATCCCAACGCCATTTTGATTGCCGAGGATATGTCCGCCCTGCCGGGACTGTGCGTGCCCATAAAAGACGGGGGCGTGGGCTTTGACTACCGTCTTGCGATGGGCGAGCCGGATATGTGGATTCGCCTGCTGAAGGAAGTGCCGGACGAGCATTGGGATTTGAATCACATTTATTACGAGCTGACCGTCCGCAGACCCAAGGAAAAGGTTATCGGCTACTGCGAATCCCACGACCAGGCGCTGGTGGGCGACAAGACCATAATGTTCCGCCTGTGCGACAAGGAGATGTACTGGGGTATGGAGCGCAGCAGCCAAAATCCGGTGATTGACCGGGGTATGGCCCTGCACAAAATGCTCCGCCTTATCACAATGACCCTGGGCGGCGAGGGCTACCTGACCTTTATGGGCAACGAGTTCGGCCACCCGGAGTGGATTGACTTCCCCAGAGAGGGAAACGGCTGGAGCTATCACTACTGCCGGCGGCAGTGGAATTTAGCCGACGACGAGAATCTCCGCTACCAATATTTGCAGGCATTTGAAGTCCACGCAGTAAAATTATGTAAACAGCTGCGGGTGCTGCCCGGACACGACCGGCAGCTGCTTCTCCACAACGATGACAAAGTGGTGGTTTACAGCAAGGGCAAAGGGATTTTCGCCTTTAACTTCCACCCGGAAAATTCCTACGAGGGGTACTTTATCCCTACAGATGAGGCGGGGGAATACGATGTTGTTATGTCTACCGATGATTTCCGCTTCGGCGGCTTCGGACGGGTCTTCCACCAGCGGTATTCTGCCATAGAAGAAAACGGCAGAATCGGCATAAAGCTGTACCTGCCCGCCCGCACAGCGGTGGTGCTGAAAAAAGTGTAAACAGAAAAAGGGCGGTGGAATTTCCACCGCCCAACATATTTATCATAGCAAACGGCAGAGGTATTTGTCAAGCGAATGTTATATTTAACATTATTTTCTCCATATTTCACAAAAATAAGGGGCAATCTTTATGGAATCAGCCATCTTGCAAGGGAAGAAAATCTGTGATATTCTATAGACACAAAGAGGTGATACCAATGTACAGGTAAAAACCCCCAAAAAAAAGATGTCTTCTTTCTCATTCTCCGTTTTATATAAATTGAAAAGGAAAACAAAAAAATTGCCGCGGAGACAATCCAAAAAAGGAAAGTGACATCCAATCTGCAGAAAGAGAGGTTACCCAATGATAGAACCCAACAGTTTCGCGAAATAACCCCTGACTTGACATCGTGGTTAGATGAAAAGTCAGGGGTTATTTCTTTTTCTTTTAGCAGAGCTTTGCGCCGGCGGGAATGGCATCGTCTACCATCAGCAGGTGCAGCTTTTCCTCGCCCTTTTCCGTATGCACGGCGGAAATCAGCATACCGCAGGACTCCTTGCCCATCATCTTTCGGGGCGGCAGGTTGGTGATGGCCACCAGGGTCTTGCCGATGAGCTCCTCGGGCTTGTAGTACTTGGCAATGCCGGAGAGAATCTGCCGGTCTGTGCCGGTGCCGTCGTCCAGAGTAAATTGCAGCAGCTTGTCGCTCTTTTTTACCGGCTGGCAGTCCTTGACCTTCACCGCCCGGAAATCAGACTTGCAGAAGGTGTCAAAATCCACGGTTTCTTCGGTATACGGCTCGATTTCAATGTCGCTCTTGGGCTTGGACAGCGCCTCCAGAGCGGCAAGTTCTTTTTCCATATCAATTCTCGGGAACAGAGCAGGGCCGTTCACAGTGGCCGCCTGCACGTCCAGAAGACCATATTCCTCCAGGCTGTCCCAGTCCATTCTTGCGCCGCCCAACCGCTTGGCAATCTCGCAGGCGGTCTCGGGCATAAAGGGAGACAGCAGACCTGCGCAGATACGCACGGTTTCCAGCAGGTTATACAGCACCTTGGCAAGACGGGGGTGGTTTGCCTCGTCCTTTGCCAGCACCCAGGGTGCATTCTCATCAATATACTTATTGGCCCGGGAGATGACCTTGAACACCTCAGCCAGCGCGTTCTGGAAGGCGTACTTTTCCATATGCTGCTCGTACTTTTCCCGCAGAGAGCAGAGCATCTCCACCAGCTCGCCGTCCAGCGCGGGGTCTACCTGCTGCTGGGCGGGCAGGCGCTCGCCGAAATATTTCTGCGCCATTGCCACGGTACGGGAGACCAGATTGCCCAAATCGTTTGCCAAATCGGTGTTGATGGTGGAAATCAGCACCTCATTGCTGAAATTGCCGTCAGAGCCGAAGGGGAAGGAGCGCAGCAGGAAGAAACGCAGGGCGTCCACGCCGAAGCGCTCGGCAAGGATATAGGGGTCAACCACGTTGCCCTTGGACTTGCTCATTTTGCCGCCGTCTAAGAGCAGCCAGCCGTGACCGAACACCTTCTTCGGCAGGGGTAAATCCAAGCTCATCAGCATAGCCGGCCAGATAATGGCGTGGAAACGGACGATTTCCTTGCCCACGAAGTGGACATCGGCGGGCCAGAATTCCTGCAGACCGTCTTTCTGGTCGTTGCAGAAGCCAAGGGCGGTCATATAGTTAAACAGGGCGTCAATCCAAACGTAGACCACGTGGCCTTCGTCAAAGTCCACCGGCACGCCCCAGCTAAAGCTGGTGCGGGACACGCACAGGTCCTCAAGACCCGGCTTAATGAAGTTGTAGTCCATCTCGTGGACACGGCTGCGGGGCTCAAGAAAATCGGTGTTCTCCAGCAGATCCTGCACCCGGTCTGCGTACTTAGAAAGACGGAAGAAGTATGCCTCTTCTTCTGCGTCCTGCACCTCCCGACCGCAGTCGGGGCATTTGCCGTCCACCAGCTGGCTCTCTGTCCAGAAGGACTCGCAGGGCTTACAGTACTTACCGGTGTATTTACCCTTGTAAATATCCCCGTTTTCGTACATTTTCTTGAAGATTTTCTGGATTGCAGATACGTGGTAGTCGTCGGTGGTGCGGATAAAGCGGTCGTTACTGATGTTCATCAGCTTCCACAGATCCAGCACGCCGCCCTCGCCCAGCACGATTTCGTCCACGTACTGCTGGGGGGTGACACCGGCCTCCTTGGCCTTGTCCTCAATCTTCTGGCCGTGCTCGTCGGTGCCGGTGAGGAAGCACACGTTGTAGCCCTGCAGACGCTTAAACCGCGCCATTGCGTCGGTTGCCACGGTGCAGTAGGTATGGCCGATGTGGAGCTTGGCCGAGGGGTAGTAGATGGGGGTTGTAATGTAGAAATTACCCTTAGACATAAAAATTCCTCCTAAAAAATGAAATTCGCCCTTGCATAGCAAGGGCGAGCAAAAAAGTCGCGGTACCACCTTGATTCGCAGAAAAATCTGCCTCAAACGCGCAGTAACGGGCGCACCCGTGCGTGCCTACCTATCGGCACACCGACTCCCGGACCATCTTCCGCAGCTTCCTTTGTACCTCTTTCCACCATTTCGAGGCTCTCTGAACAAACTCTTCTGCGTACTCTTCCGTTCCCTGTCTTTACATATCTATGGTATTATACCCCGATTTTCCTATGTTTGTCAAGCCAAACATAGGAAGTGGAAAGTGTAAAGTGCAAAGTGCAAAGTGATTGTGTCGGCTTTGCCGAGGAATTTATAATAAGTCGCCTTTGGCGACACCTTCATTTTGCATTTTGCATTTATCATTTTGCATTAAAAAAAAGAGGACGCACAGCGTCCTCTTTTTTGTTTTAACCAAATACGCTCAGCAGGAAGCCTGCAGCGATGGCAGAGCCGATAACGCCGGCCACGTTGGGGCCCATAGCGTGCATTAACAGGAAGTTTGCAGGATTTGCCTTCTGGCCTTCCAGGTTGGACACACGGGCAGCCATAGGCACGGCGGAAACGCCGGCAGAGCCAATCAGCGGATTGACACGACCGCCGGTGAGCTTGTACATAATCACGCCGCCAATCAGGCCGCCGCAGGTGGACAGCACAAAGGCGCACACGCCCAGCAGAACAATGGACAGGGTCTGCACAGTCAGGAAGGTAGAGCCGACCATAGTGGCGCCCACGGAGGTGGACAGCAGCACGGTGACAATATTCATCAGTGCATTCTGGGCAGTGTCGCTCAGACGGTCAGTCACGCCGGTCTCCTTTAAGAGATTGCCCAGCATCAGGCAGCCGATGAGGGGAGCGGTGTCCGGCAGCAGCAGCGCTACGAACAGGGTAACCACGATGGGGAACACGATCTTTTCGGTCTTGGAGACGTTCCGGGTCTGCTCCATCTTCACCTTACGCATTTCGGGGGTGGTCAGCAGCTTCATAAAGGGCGGCTGAATCAGCGGAATCAGCGCCATATAGGAGTAAGCGGCCACGGCAATGGCGCCCAGCAGTTCGGGAGCCAGCTTGGAGGTGAGGAAGATGGCGGTAGGACCGTCAGCGCCGCCGATGATGCCGATGGATGCGGCCTGCTCGCCGGTGAAGCCCAGCAAAATTGCGCCGATAAAGGCGGCAAACACGCCCATCTGGGCAGCAGCGCCCAACAAAAGGCTCTTGGGGTTAGACAGCAGAGGGCCAAAGTCGGTCATAGCGCCAACACCTAAGAAAATCAGACAGGGGTAAATAGAGGTCTTAACACCGATGTAGAAGAAGTCCAGCAGTCCGCCTTCCTTCAAAATGGTGCCGTAGGAGTGGTAAGCCTCGTGCTCGGCATTCATAAAGTTGTCCCACAGACCCTGGTTGTACAATCCTGCGCCGGGCAGGTTGGACAAAATACAGCCGAAAGCGATGCCGCACAGCAGCAGGGGCTCAAATTTCTTGACGATGGCTAAGTACAGCAGCACGCAGCCGATGACCAGCATCACCAGATTCTGCCAGCCGCCGTCGCCAAAGGCGGCGAACATTTTGGCAAAGCCGGAGTCGTACCACAGCTTCAGGAGGGTTTCACCAATATTCATTTTTCTACCTCCTTAATGGAAATAAAGCGCAGCTCATTGAGGGGCTTGCCCAGCGTGTCGGCCACAATGGCCATCAGCATAGCGGCAGTCTTGGGCTCTACGTTGTGCAGCTTCAGTCCGCCGGCAGAGCCGGGAGCAGTTTTGGGGGCGGGTGCGGGGGTTTCCTTGGCAGGCGCGACAGGCGCGGCAGACTGCTTCTTGCCGGAGGCAACAAAAACTTTACCCAGCACAGTGACCACGATCATCAGCAGAATCAAGCCGAAGAACACAACCGCATAACCCAGGAGCGCAGTAATACCTGCGTCACTCATAGGAATTTTTGTTAAAATCATAATTCTTTCTCCTTAGGGACATAAAAAGGGGGTTGGTCTGTAAAGAGCCAACCCCGCAGTTGATACAAAGCAGTTATTTCTTCTCAGAGAATAACCAGTTAATCAGCAGGGTGGTGAGGATAATCAATCCGATGACCACAAAGATCACCAGCATACCAACACCCATGTTGGAAAGACGGCTTACAAAGCCGGAAGGATTAAAGTAAAAGTCCATATTAACCTCCAAACATACTCAGAATGATGCCGCCGGCAATAACGGAGGCGATCTGACCGGAGACGTTAACGCCGATGGAGTGCATCAGCAGGTGGTTCTGAGGATCTTCTGCCAGACCCATCTTATGGACAATACGGCCGGACATAGGGAATGCGGAGATGCCTGCAGCGCCAATCATAGGATTGATCTTCTTCTTGGAGAAGACATTGATCAGCTTGGCGAACAGCACGCCGCCGGCGGTATCCACGATGAAGGCGATCAGACCCAGACCCATAATCAGCAGGGTGTCCACCCGGAGGAACTTGTCCGCCACCATATTGAAGGCCACGGAGATGCCCAGGAAGATGGTGATCAGGTTTGCCAGCACGTTCTGGGCGGTATCACTCAGGCTGTCCAGCACGCCGCACTCACGAATCAGGTTGCCGAACATCAGGAAACCGATCAGAGCGATGGGATCGGGAACGATGGCAGAGGCTACAACGGTAATGATGATGGGGAACATGATACGAGTGGTCTTGCTTACAGACTTCTGCTCGTAGGGCATACGGATCATACGCTCTTTCTTGGTGGTCAGCGCCTTGATAACAGGGGGCTGAATGACAGGCACCAGAGCCATATAGGAGTAAGCGGCAACAGTGATTGCGCCTACGTAGTTAGAGCCCAGCGTGTTGGCAACAGCGATGGAGGTAGGACCGTCAGCAGCGCCGATGATGGCGATGGAGGCGGCGTCCTTAGCCTCGGGGAAGAAGATGCTGGCCATAGACAGGGTAAAGAAGATACCGAACTGGGCAGCTGCGCCGAAGAGCATCAGCTTGGGGTTGGTCAGCAGCGGGCCGAAATCAATCATAGCGCCGATGCCGATGAACAGCAAAAGCGGGAACAGCTCGTTGGCGATACCGGCGTTGTACAGCTCGCCAATCGGGCCGACCAAAGCGGTAGAGCCGGGAATGTTCACCAAAATCGTACCCAAACCCATAGGCAGAAGGAGGGAAGGCTCCATTTCCTTCTTGATTGCCATATAAATCAGCAGGCAGCCCAGCAGGATCATCACGATGTCCTGCCACTGGAATTTCAGCAGATTTTCATACAGAATGGCAAAATTACCCATTTTGCCCTCCTGTTAGCCGATGACTACCAGAGCGTCACCGGTGGAAACAGAAGCGCCCTTGGCAGCAACGACCTGAGTAACAGTGCCGTCCTTGGGAGCGGTGATGTCGTTCTCCATCTTCATAGCTTCCAGAACGCACAGCACATCGCCGGCCTTAACAGCCTGACCGGCAGTGACATTTACCTTCACGATGGTGCCGGGCATAGGAGCGGCAACAGCCTCGCCTGCGCCGGTAACGGCAGGAGCGGCAGCGGGAGCAGCCGCAGGAGCAGCAGCGGGAGCAGCTGCAGGTGCAGCAACGGGAGCGGCAGCTACAGGAGCAACAGCCTCGTACTCAGAAAGCAGCATTGCCTTGCCTTCGGTAACCTCGACCTCGTAAACACGGTCGTTGAGTGTAATTTTGTAAGTCATTTTACTTAACCTCCTTAATGGAAATAAAACGCAGTTCGTTAACGGGCTTTTTCAGCTTATCGGCGACAATCGCCATCAGCATAGCGGCAGTCTTAGGGGCAATATCGTGGATTTTCACCTTGCCGGCAGAGCCGGGGGCGGTGGGAAGCTCTGCTGCGGGAGCAGCGACTTCCTCGACCACCACAGTGGCAGATGCCTTGTTGGAAATTGCCTTGCGGATGACAGCGATGATGACAACCAGTGCCAGCAGACCAACCAGACCCAGGGTCAGGATGTTATCCAGCTGGGTGGGGGCGGCGCCGACGGTTTCTACGGGTGCAGATGTGAGAATCATACCGTACCCTCCTTAGGCCTCCACGATGGAGTAGGTAACCTCGTTCTCTTCCTTAGCCTTGCGGTCTGCGAAGAACTTCTCAGCCAGGTTGGGGAATGCGATGTAGGACAGAACGTCCTCGTCGGACTTAGCCATATCGCCCAGCTCGGCGCGGGTCTTTTCCACCACGGGCTCCAGAGTGTCGGCGTAACGGCCTTCCACTTCCTTGGTGTCGCCCAGAATCTTAGCCTTGATGTCAGCGTCAATGGGAGCGGGGGTAGTGCCGTACTCGCCGCGGCAGTAAGCGGTGATTTCCTTGGAAACCTTCTTGTAGCGCTCACCAACCAGAACGTTGGTAACAGCCTGCACGCCAACCATCTGGCTGGTGGGAGTAACCAGGGGAGGATAACCCATATCGGCGCGAACCTTGGGAGTCTCCAGCATAACCTCTTCCAGACGGTCCAGAGCATTCATCTGCTTCAGCTGGCTCATCAGGTTAGAGAGCATACCGCCGGGGATCTGGTAGGTCAGACACTGGGTGTCGGTGGCAAGCGCCTTGGGAATCAGTGTGCCGTCGGCGATGAACTCGTCGCGAACGGTCTTGAAGTAGTCGCTCATCTTCTTGGTGCACTCGTCGTCCAGGTCCACCTCGTAGCCCAGCTGACGCAGAGCGTAAGCCATGGTCTCGGTAGCGGGCTGGGAAGTACCGCCGGAGAAGGGAGAAATTGCAGTGTCGATGATGTCCACGCCAGCCTCAACAGCCTTCAGGTAGGTCATGAAGGCAAGACCGGTGGTGGAGTGGGTGTGCAGGTCGATGGGCATATCCACAGCGTCCTTGATAGCGGAAACCATATCGTAAGCTTCCTGGGGACCCATAATGCCTGCCATATCCTTAATGCAGATGGTGGAAGCGCCCATTTCCTTCAGCTCCTTGACCATCTCCACGTACTTGGCGTGGGTGTGGACAGGGGAAGTGGTGTAGGAGATGGTGCCGGAAGCGATGGCGCCGGCGTTTACGGTAGCTTCCATAGCCACCTTCATGTTCTTAACGTCGTTGAGGGCGTCGAAGATGCGGATTACGTCCATACCGTTTTCCACAGCCTTCTTCACGAACAGCTTAACGAAATCGTCGGGGTAGTGGGAGTAGCCCAGAACGTTCTGGCCGCGCAGCAGCATCTGCAGCTTGGTGTTGGGCATAGCGGCGCGAATCTTGCGCAGACGCTCCCAGGGATCTTCGTTGAGGTAGCGCAGGCACACGTCGAAGGTGGCGCCACCCCAGCACTCGGCGGCGTAGTAGCCGGCCTTGTCGATGGTAGAGAGCATAGGCTCGAACTTTTCAAAGGGCAGACGGGTAGCAATCAGAGACTGATTGGCATCACGCAATACGGTTTCGACAAATTGAACTTTTCTTGCCATAGTGGTGTTTTCCTCCATATTTATAATGTAAGCAATGTTTGCAGGGCAGGGGCCCAACCCCGCCGACTGGCAGGGGCAAGCCCCTACCCTGCGTGAATTTTGTGGGTACAGCCGAGGGGACGCGCCCCTCGGCTGCGGATATATGTTTCTTTGGATTACTCAGCCTTGGGGCCTGCGGCAACCAGAGCCTTGCCCTCGTCGTTGCCGGTGTACTTGACGAAGTTCTTCTGGAAGCGGGCAGCCAGATCCTTGGCCTTGGTCTCCCATTCGGAAGCGTTGGCGTAGGTGTCTCTGGGATCCAGAATGCCGCTGTCCACGCCGGGCAGTGCGGTGGGAACTTCGAAATCGAAGTAAGGAATCTTCTTGGTCTCAGCCTTCAGGATAGAGCCGTCCAGAATGGCGTCGATGATGCCGCGGGTATCCTTAATGGAGATACGCTTGCCGGTGCCGTTCCAGCCGGTGTTGACCAGGTAAGCCTTTGCGCCGGACTTCTCCATCTTCTTAACCAGCTCTTCGCCGTACTTGGTGGGGTGCAGCTCCAGGAAAGCAGCGCCGAAGCAAGCGGAGAAGGTGGG
>JAZTWB010000022.1:0-9888 GCA_045635645.1 Faecousia sp.
GTCGATAACCTTAATACCGGTCTCCAGAATCTCTGTGGAGGTCTCCTGCTCCTCGTAAGACGGGGCGCTGCGGTGAATGGGCCACTGCTCCCCGGCCTCTACAGGCGCGCCGCCGTCAATGGGCTCGCCCAGCAGGTTAAACACCCGACCCAGACAGCCTTCGCCCACCGGCACCTTGATGGCAGCGCCGGTGTTCTCCGCCTGAGCGCCACGGGCAAGACCGTCGGTGGAGCTCATGGCGATGCAGCGCACCACGTTGTCGCCGATGTGCTGAGCAACCTCGGCAATCACCGTCTGGTCGCCGTTTTGCACCTTAATCGCCTGCAGCAGCTCCGGAAGATTATCCTCTTCAAAACGTATATCCAGAACAGGGCCCATAACCTGTACCACTGTTCCCATTTTATTGGTCATACCATTCAACTCCTTATCAATTTAAGAGCCGGCAACAATCTCCGTAATCTCTTGGGTAATTGCCGCCTGTCTTGCCCGGTTGAATTGCAGGCTCAGCCCGTCAATCATCTCCTGGGCATTCTGGGTGGCCGCGTCCATCGCGGTGCGGCGGGCCGCCTGCTCGGCAGCGCGGCTTTCGCACAGCGCGCCATACAGCACACCGCCCAGATACTCCGGCACGATGGTCTCAAAGACCGTCTCGCTGTCCGGCTCGTAAAGGATTTCCTGCGCCTTGGCAGCCGCATCCCGGTCATCCTTCTGCAGGGGAAGCAGCTGCAAGCACTTCGGCTCCTGGGAGAGAACAGAACGGAAATCGGTGTACACCACGTACACAGCGTCGTATTCTCCCTTCAAAAAGCCCTTGCACAGCTGCTTGGCCACGGAGAAGCAGTCACCCATAGACACGGTTTCCGCGTGGGTGTATACCTCTGTCAGCAGAGCCTTGCCCCGTGACTTAAAATAGTCCGCGCCCTTTTTGCCTATGGGAAGCACTGCTGCGTCCTTGCCCTCCGACTGAGCAGCAAACAGCTTTAATACGTTACTGTTGTAGCCGCCTGCCAGTCCACGGTCACCGGAAATCACCACATAAGCGGTTTTCTTTCCTGCCGAGCGTGTCAGATAGGGTGAGACAAGATTTGTGTTGGTTGCAACAATATCCCAAATGGTGGCGTACAGTGTCTCAAAATAGGGACGGCAAGCAAATGCCTGCGCCTGTGCCTTTCGCAGCTTGGCGCTGGCCACCATCTCCATAGCGCGGGTAATCTGCCGGGTGGATTCCATACTACGGATGCGGGTCTTAATCTCCTTGGCGGAAACACCAGCCATACGATACCCTCCTTAGAATCCCATATCCGCCAGAAGACCGGAAACAGCCTCCTTCAGCCGCTGCTCGGCAGCCTCTTCCAGCTTGCCGGTGGTGCGGATTGCGGTAAGCACATCCTCATAACGGGTTTCCATATGCTCGGCAAGGCGCTTTTCAAACTCACCGATTTCCTCAACCGGCACATTTGCCAGATAGCCGTTAACCACCGCATACAGAATACAAACCTGCTGGGCAACCTCTACGGGGGCATTGTTGCGCTGCTTCAGCACCGCCACAATCCGCTCGCCCAGCGCCAGACGGGCCTTGGTGTCCGCGTCCAGATCCGAGCCGAACTGGGCAAAGCTCTGCAGCTCCCGGTACTGGGAGTACAGCAGCTTCAGGCTGCCCGCCACCTTCTTCATCGCCTTAATCTGCGCAGCGCCGCCCACACGGGACACGGAAATGCCCGGGTTAACCGCAGGCATAACACCGGCGTTGAACAGCTCCGACTCCAGGAAAATCTGGCCGTCGGTAATGGAGATAACGTTGGTGGGAATATAGGCAGACACGTCACCTGCCTGTGTTTCGATAATGGGCAGCGCCGACAGACTGCCGCCGCCGTTTTCCTTGGACATATGGGCCGCCCGCTCCAAAAGTCTGGAGTGGAGATAGAACACATCGCCGGGATAGGCTTCCCGTCCGGGAGGACGGCGAATCAGCAAGGAAATGGCGCGGTACGCCACAGCGTGCTTGCTCAAATCGTCGTAAACCACCAATACATCCTTGCCCTGCTGCATAAAGTACTCACCAATGGCGCAGCCGGTGTAGGGGGCAATGTACTGCATAGGTGCCAGCTCCGAGGCAGTGGCAGACACCACCACGGTGTAGTCCATAGCGCCGCCCAGGGTCAGCGAATTCACAATCTGGGCAACGGTGGAGCGCTTCTGTCCGATGGCAACATAGATGCAGATAACATCCTTGCCCTTCTGGTTCAAAATGGTGTCCGTGGCGATGGTGGTCTTACCCGTCTGCCGGTCACCGATAATCAGCTCACGCTGACCCCGACCGATGGGAATCATCGAGTCGATGGCCTTGATGCCGGTCTGCAAAGGTACACTTACCGGCTCTCTTTCAATAATGCCCGGCGCGGGGGATTCAATGGGACGGTAGGCTTCTGCCTCAACAGGACCCTTTCCGTCGATGGGCTCACCCAGCGCGTTGACCACCCGGCCAATCATTCCCTTGCCCACAGGCACGGAAACCACCTTGCCGGTGCGCTTAACGGTGTCACCCTCCTTGATGCCACTATCACTGCCCAGAACCACAATGGACACAGTGTCCTCTTCTAAGTTCTGCGCCATGCCGTAAGCGCCGTTGGGGAACTCCACCAGCTCGCCTGCCATACACTTGTCCAGACCCGACACCTTCGCGATGCCGTCGCCTGCCAGAATGACCGTGCCGGTTTCGCTGGTCTGCAACTTATTCTCGTAGTTTTTAATCTGACTACGGATTATTTTCGTAATATCTTCCGGTCTTAATTCCATAATTTCCCTACTCTCTCATCAAAGTACGGTATTTTTCAGGCTCTTTTCCATAGCCGCCAGCCGACCCTGCACAGTGCCGTCCACCAGCAGTCCTTCATAGCTAAGCCGCACGCCGCCCAGCACCGCCTTATCCACCTTGCACACAAGGTCGATGGACTTGCCGGTAATGGCAGACAGCTTATCTGTCAGCTTTTTCTTTTGCCCGTCTGATAAGGCAAATGCGGATACTGCCCGTACCTGCAAAATGCCCTTGTCTGCATTGTACTGCTCCCGATAGGCGCTGCAGCAGCGGTCAAAGCGGCCGATATAGCCTTTTTCTGTCAGCAGCTTCAGAAAGTTCAGCACATACGGCTGCACCTTCCCGCCGAAGCTTCCGTCCAGAATCTCCAAACGCTCCTGCTTGGGCAGGTTATGGGAGGCAAGCAGCTTCAGAAATTCCGGCTGCTCTGAAAAAGCAGTCTCCAGAACAGAAAGCTCTGCAAGCACAGCCTCTTCCAAGCCCTCATCCTTGGCAAGCTGATACAGACTCTGTCCGTAAACCGTTCCTATCTGGCTCATCGCTGCTCACCCAATTCTTCCAGGAAGCTGTCTACCAGCTTCTGCTGACGATCATCGTCCATCGTCTGACCGACCACCTTGCCGGCAATCTCCAGCGCGATGACAGAAATCTCATCCTTGGCCTCGTTGAGCGCCTTTTTCTTCTCCCGGGCAATGTCCTGGGCGGCCTTCTGCCGAATGGCATCAGCCTCAGCATTTGCCTGGCGGAGAATCTCCTCCTCCCGGCTCTTGCCCCGTGCCATCGCCTCTTTCACCAGCGCATCGCCGGTCTCCTGAGCAGAAGCAAGCTGCTTTTTGTACTGCGCTTCCATATCGGACGCATTTGCCTTGGCTTCCTCCGCCTGGGCATACATTGTGTCAATTTCCTCCTGCCGGCTTTGAATCATCTTCATAACCGGCTTAAACAGAAACTTTGTGCCCACAAAAATGACCACCACGGTGTTCAAAAGGACAAACAGTGCGGTCCAAAGGTCTACACCTATAAAATCCTCAAAGTAACCCACGCACATCACTCCTTTCCTGTCAGTTGCGGAAAAGCAGTGCTTACAGGGTAAACAGAATCAAAATGGCAGTAACCAGAGAGTAAATACCGGTGGACTCGGTAATTGCACAACCCAGAATCATATTCACACGCAGGTTGTCCGCAGCCTCGGGCTGACGGGCCATACCCTCCAATGCGCGGCTAACAGCGTTGCCTTCGCCCAGAGCAGGACCGATAGCACCGATACCCATACACAGACCTGCGCCCAGAGCCTTACCCAAAATAGCCAAACCTTCACCAATACCCATAATAAATATCCTCCTAAAAATTAATTTTTATTTTTATATACAATGTCAGCTTTCCTCAGCCTGTTGAGGCTCGGGGAGAGAACCGGCAATATACACCATAGAAAGCAGTGTGAAAACCAGCGCCTGTATGAAGCCGGAGAAAAAGTCGAAATAAACGGAAAGCACCGCAGGAATACCCAGCGTAAAGATAGGCACATTCGAAATAATTCCCGTGCACTCCAAAAGTCCAAACACGCCCACCACAAAGGTGACCACGGAAATGATATAGGCAAGCAGCTTTTTCTTCCGCCGCGCCCATAAAAAGAACATCGCTACACCTGCGCACAGCAGTACCAGCGCCATCAGCCAGCCGGCAGAGGAAACCAGTCCCACAAGCACCGTAGACAGCACTGTCAGCGCCGCATAAATAATCGAGGAAATAATACCGCCCACCGACACGTTACTGAAGTGACGGAAGGACATAGACAGCGGCTGTGCCAAATCAGAAATAATATTCATCGGGTTTATATAATTTTTCAAGAAATTACCGATGCCGTTATTTTTAATATTGTTAAACCAGATAATAAAAGACACCATCAGCGCCCAGACCGCAGTGCAGTTAATGTCTGCAGTGGCAGACCGCAAAAAGCCGGTCAGACCGATATAGCTACCGCAGATACTGCACAAAAACAGACAGCCCATAAAGGGCGTCCAGTGGACATTGTGAGCGCCCATAGCGGATGCGGTAAGATTGGTAATCATACTCACGCCCTTTTCCACCAGTACCTGCATTTTACCCGGCCGTTTCTCCAGATTCCTGCCCAGCAATACAAAGGCAACACACAAAAGCACCGCCACCAGGAAGGAAGACACCGTGGTCTGGCTGATGGGAATGCCACCCAAAACAGGAATCACAAAATAGACATATGCGCCTGTTACATCGATACTCATTCCTGTTTCTCACCGGCCTTTCTGAAAAATTCTGCAACCGTCAGCACCGGGCGTACCAGTACCAGCGGTATAATCATCGCTATCGGATTGCACGCACCACTCTTAGCCAGCAGGAACAGCAGAGCAAACAGCACCACAATCCGTGTGCGGAAGGAGGCTTTGATGGTCGCCTGGCCGCCCTTGACATCATCATTGACAGCCTTGTCCGCCGCTGCCTCCGCGGCAACCGCCATAAAAAAGAAATTGCCCACCGACAGAATGCAGCCAGCGACTGCACCCAAAGCAACGGTGCTGTTAAAATGACCCAGCAGCGCAAAAACGGCAACCATAACGCCGGCGCAAACCAGCTCTCCGGCAGCCAAAATGCCTGTCTGGCGCAACACAAACTTACGCGTGTTCATTTCCTTTCCCGTCCTTTCATTGGTGGTCGTTGTAAGACAAACCCTGCTTGTCCTCTTTTCCTGTATGTCTTTCGGACAGCTTGTCCAGTGTCCGCAGGGAGTTAAGAAGACCATCCACCGCGCTGAACACACCCAAACCGATGCCCACAAACAGCACCCAGATGCCCAGCTCGAACCGGTTTCGCAGCCACACCGCCAGCAGCACAAAACCCGCCAGCGGCACCGCGGTGCTAATGCCCAGCTGGGTCAGCCACACAAGCAAATGAAGATTCTTCATCCAAATCCTCCCCATTATACGCATTGTAATACATTATACCAAATCTGCCAAAATATGCAAGGACAAAACAACCTTTTTTTCGAAAAGTTTTTTACAAACCCCCTTTCCAATTTGCCCGAAATATTGTAAACTAAAACAAACACCGTAACGAACAGGAGAAATACCATTGAACGGACAGGAATTGGAAATTTTACAAGGCATTATCACCGCCGTTGTCTTTCAAAATTACGACAACGGTTATGCCGTTCTGCGCCTGCGCACCGATGACGGACAGACCGTCACCACCGTGGGCACCATTCCCCTGCCCGCCGTGGGCGAACGGCTGATGGTCACCGGCAAATGGAGTACCCATTCCAGCTACGGCCGCCAGTTTGAGGCAGAATTCTTAGAACGTCTGATGCCCCAGTCCGCCACGGAAATTCTCACCTACCTGTCCAGCCGCATCATCAAGGGCATCGGACCGAAGACCGCCGCCCGTATTGTCAGCCTCTTCGGCGACCGAACGCTCACGGTTATGGAGCGGGAGCCGGAGCTTTTGGCAGAGGTCAGCGGCATTTCCGATAAAAAGGCCCGGCAAATCGGTGAGGAATTCCGCCTGCAGGTGGGTATGCGCCATTTGATGGAATTCTTCACCCTCCACCACCTGCCTGCCGACCTGGCGGTAAAAACCTACAAGCGCTATGGCGAGGCCGCCATCGACCTATTATACGATGACCCCTACCTGCTGATGGACGAGGAGCTGGAAGCTCCCTTCGGCGCAGTGGACCGGTTTGCCATCGACCTGGGCGTTTCCGGCGATGACCCCCGCCGGGTGGACGCAGGTATTCTGTTCGAGCTGCAATATAACCTGACCGTGGGCCACAGCTTCCTGCCCGAAAGCAAGCTGATTGCCGCCACGGCGCAGCTGCTGAGCATCGACAATGCCGTGGCAGAACGAAGTATCGGACGGCTGCTGGACGCCCAGCGCCTGTACCGGGACCGCCTTGCGGGTATCGACGTGATTTACCTGCCCGCCCTCTACGAGGCGGAAACCTACTGCGCCCGCCGTCTTTTGTCCCACGCCGCCACCCGCTACCCCACCCCGTCCGGCTTCCAGAAGAAGCTCCGCACCGCTGCCCAGAGCAGCGCCCTTGCCTACGCACCCCAACAGGAGCTGGCGCTGCAGGAGGCGGCAACCTCCGGTCTTCTGCTGCTCACCGGCGGACCGGGCACCGGCAAAACCACCACCGTCAACGGTATTCTATCCCTCTATGACCAAATGGGACTGCGCTGCCTGCTGTGCGCCCCCACAGGTCGCGCCGCCAAGCGGCTGACAGAGGTCACCGGCTACGAGGCATCCACCATTCACCGCCTTCTGGGCGCAGGCATCGACCCCCACACCGGTAAGCTTTTCTTCTCCCGCAACGAAGACGACCCCCTGAAGGCCGACGCGGTGATTGTGGACGAAATGTCTATGGTGGATATCCGCCTTTTGGGAAGCCTTTTGCAGGCGATTCCGCCCCGGGCGCGACTGATTTTCGTGGGCGACCCGGACCAGCTTCCCCCCGTAGGGCCGGGTTTTCCCTTCAGTGATATGCTCCGCAGCAACGTGCTGCCGGAGGTGCGCTTAACGGAGATTTTCCGACAGGCGCAGGAGAGTCTGATTGTTATGAATGCCCACCGGGTCAACCGGGGCGAAATGCCGGAGCTAAAGAACGTAAAAAGCGACTTTTTCTTCCTCCCCGGCCGTTCCGAAGAGGGTGTAGCGCAAACCGTAGTGGAGCTGTGCGCCACCCGCCTGCCCCAGAATATGGGCATTCCTGCTGACCAGATTCAAGTCCTCTGCCCTACCAAAAAAGGGCCTGCCGGCACGGTCAGCCTCAATAGACTTTTGCAGGCACGGCTGAATCCCGCCGCGCCCAACAAGCAGGAGCGCGCCTTCGGCGATATCCTCTTCCGGGAGGGCGACCGGGTGATGCAAACACGCAACAATTACGACCTGCTCTGGAAAAAGACTGACGGCAGCGCCATCGGCGCCGGCGTGTTCAACGGCGACGTGGGCGTAATTACCCGCATCGACCCCCAGCTGGAAATGCTCACCGTCCTGTTTGACGATAAGGAAGCGGACTACGAATTTACCCAGCTGAACGAACTGGAACTTGCCTACGCAATGACCGTCCACAAGGCCCAGGGCAGCGAGTACCGGGCAGTGGTGCTGTCTGCCTGGAGCGCGTCTGCATACCTGCTGACACGCAGCATTCTCTACACCGCCATCACCCGCGCCAGAGAGCTTCTGGTGATTGCCGGTCGGGAGGACACTGTTCATATTATGACCCAAAACGCAAAAACCGGCCGCCGGTACACAGGCCTTAAGCTGCGCCTGCAGCAGCAGGAGGGTGTCTGATGCTGCACGCCCTTTTGAATCTGCTGTTTCCGCCCCGGTGCGTGCTGTGCCGTAAATTCTTGGGCAAGGACGAAACAGATTTTTGCCACACCTGCCGGTGTGACGCGCCGGAAGCCCAAAAATCCAACTTAAAGCTTTCTTTTGTTGCAGACTGGACCGCGGTGTGGTATTATAGAGATAACGTCCGCAAAAGCCTGCTGCGTTACAAGTTCTCCGGCAAGCGCAGCTATGCCGCGCCCTACGGGCGGATGCTTGCTATGAAGCTGCAAAAAGAGGGTCTGGACAAGGCCGACATTCTTACCTACGTACCCATCTCTCCCCTGCGCCGGCTAACGCGTGGCTTTGACCAGGTGGAGCTGCTTGCGGAAGCTGTGGGAACGGAACTGAACATTATCCCCGTCAAAGCTCTGAAGAAAATTCGCCACACCCGCCCTCAATCCTCCCTGCGTGACCCCGCCCGCCGCCGCGCCAATGTGCTGGGCGCCTACAAGGCGGTAGAGCCGGAAGCACTGCAGGGCAAACGGATTTTGCTTCTCGATGATATCATCACCACCGGCGCTACCGCCTCGGAGTGCGCCCGGGTTTTGCTGACCGCCGGGGCAAAAGAGGTGTTCTGCGCCACCTTGGCTGTAGCCCACCAAACTACCAAAAAATGAAGGTGAATGACTATGCAACTGTTCTCCAACGACCTGGGTATCGACTTAGGTACTTCCAATGTGCTGATTTACAAAGCCGACCAGGGCATCACCACCCGTGAGCCCTCCGTGGTGGCAATGGACAAAAACACCGGCAAGGTGCTGCAGGTAGGCGCCGCCGCCCGGAATATGCTTGGCCGCACCCCCGGCAACGTGGTGGCAATGCACCCCCTGACCGACGGTGTGGTGGCAGACCACGATATGACGGTGAAAATGCTCCAGAAATTCTTCCGGGACGCAGGCGACAACTCCCTGTTCACCCCCAAGCCCAGAGTCATCATCAGTATCCCCAGCGGTGTCACCCAGATGGACGAGCGTGCCGTTATCAACGCCGCCCTGGAAGCCGGTGCCCGTCGTGTTTACCTGATTGAAGAGCCTCTGGCTGCCGCACTGGGCGCAGGACTGGATTTAAGCAGCCCCAAGGGTCACCTGGTGGTGGACATCGGCGGCGGCACTACCGATATTGCCGTGCTGTCTATGAACAGTGTGGCAAACTCCTCCTCCATCAAGCTGGCGGGCAACCACTTTGACGAGGCCATCGCCCGTTACGTGCGGGGCAAGCACCACGTGGTCATCGGCCCGTCCACCGCAGAGGATATCAAAATCCACATCGGCGCCGCCCACCCCAGAAGTGAGGAAATCACGATGTCCGTGAAGGGTCGGGACTCAAAAACCGGTATGCCCCGGGAAATCGTCCTAAGCTCCTCGGAAATCTGCCCGCTGCTACAAAGAGCTGCCCAGCGGATTGCCGACGAGGTCCTGTCCGTTCTGGAGGATACCCCGCCGGAGCTGGTTGGCGACATTGCGGACACCGGCATCGTACTCACCGGCGGCGGCAGCCAGCTGTGGGGCATTGACCTGCTGCTGCAAAGCCGCATCGGAATCCCCTGCACCATTGCCGACGACCCCGCCTCCTGCGTAGCCTACGGCTGCGGCAAGAGTCTTGCCTGGATCACCCGCATGAACGAAGGTCCCATCAATCTGGCCCGTAAGCGCCTGATGCGGGATTAAATGAAACATAACCGGCGACACCGGAAGATGGGGGGGGGGTTTTTTTTG
>JAZTWB010000023.1:0-7699 GCA_045635645.1 Faecousia sp.
CTCCGCAGCTGCCTGCGAGCAGCTGGGCTTCGCATCTCAGATTACCCACATTTCCACCGGCGGCGGCGCCTCTCTGGAATTCCTGGAAGGTCTGGAGCTTCCCGGTATTGCCTGCCTGCAGGATAAGTAATTCTAATTGACCGATTCTGAAAAGGGAGGGTCAAACCCTCCCTTTTCATTCCAAAGCGTAGCATTTTCCCATTTATAACTTTGAAAATAAAATCGCCTTTGCGATGTATATATAGGAGAGTAAAACTATGAACAGAAAATACCGTAAGACCGTGATTGCCGGTAACTGGAAGATGAACAAGACACCTTCCCAGACCAAGGAATTTATGACCCAGTTCAAGGCCATTATGCCCAAGGGCCGTTGGTGCGACATCGCACTGTGCGTACCCTCCGTGTGCATTCCCGCCGCAGTGCGGGCAATGCGTGAGACCCGGGTGGGCATCGGCGCAGAGAACTGTCACTTTGAAGCCAAGGGCGCTTTCACCGGCGAGCTGGCTACCGATATGCTGGTGGATGCCGGCTGTAAGTACGTAATCATCGGCCACTCCGAGCGCCGTGAGATGTTCGGCGAGACCGACGCCACCGTCAACGCCAAGGTGCTGGCTGCTCTGGAAGCAGGCCTCATTCCCATTATGTGCTGCGGCGAGACCCTGGAGCAGCGCCAGAGCGGCGTGACTGCCGAGCATATTGCTATGCAGATTAAGCTGGGTCTGCAGAACGTACCCGAGGACAAGATCCGCAAGGTGATTATCGCCTACGAGCCCATCTGGGCCATCGGTACCGGTCTGACCGCTACCCCCGAGCAGGCACAGGAGGTCTGTGAGAGCATCCGCGCTGTTGTGCGTAAGCTGTACTCCTCCAAGAATGCCCGCGCCATTTCCATTCTGTACGGCGGCAGCATGAACGAGAAGAACGCCTACGAGCTGCTGGCCCAGCCCGACATCGACGGCGGCCTCATCGGCGGCGCATCTCTGGTGCCCGAGAAGTTCGTGCAGATTATCGAAGCTGCAAATCAGCCCACAGTGTGATTAAAAAATGGAGCAGCACGCGCTGCTCCATTTTTCTAATTGACAATTGACAATGAACAATTGACAATTTACGGAGGCTTATTTATGAAAACGCTGTGTTTTCCTGCCACAGATGCCCAAACACCTGTCCTTGCGGCAGAACTGATAAAAACCGGGGAGCTGGTGGCTATTCCCACGGAGACGGTGTACGGTCTGGGCGCAGACGGCTTAAATCCCGATGCGGTTGCCAAAATCTTTGCGGCAAAGGGTCGCCCTCAGGACAATCCCCTGATTCTCCACGTGGCAGAGCCTGCCGATATGGAGAAATTCTGCCACCACATTCCGGCGCAGGCCTATGCCCTTGCGGAGAAGTTCTGGCCCGGTCCGCTGACAATGGTGCTGCCCGCCCGGGACTGTGTGCCTAAGTGCACCACCGCGGGATTGCCCACGGTGGCAGTGCGCTGTCCTGATAATGCAGTTACCCGGGAGATTATCCGCCTGTCCGGTGTGCCGGTGGCTGCGCCGTCGGCCAATCTCTCCGGAAAGCCCTCTACCACCACAGCCACCCACGTGCTCCACGACCACGACGGGAAGATTGCCGCCGTGGTGGACGGCGGTCCGTGCCGGGTGGGCGTGGAGTCCACCATTGTGGATT
Source organism: Faecousia sp. (assembly GCA_045635645.1). Lineage (GTDB taxonomy): Bacteria > Bacillota > Clostridia > Oscillospirales > Oscillospiraceae > Faecousia. The sequence goes on from JAZTWB010000023.1 coordinate 1,672, forward strand.
TGACAGAGCAGCCGCCCCGCCTGCTGCGTCCCGGTGGCATCACCCCCGAGCAGCTGCAGCAGGTGCTGGGAGATTTGGTGGTGGACAAGGCGGTCACCGCCCAGATTGATAAGGACGCGGTGGTAAAAGCCCCCGGTATGAAGTATAAGCATTACGCGCCTAAGGCGCAGGTGATTATCGTCTCCGGCACCCGGGAAAAGGCCGCCGCCTACATTCACCGGCACATTGCCCCCGGGGATCGGGTGCTGTGCTTTGCCGAGGAGCTGCCGCTGTATGCCGGGTGCAATCCCTTGGCCTACGGACGGGAAGCGGACGTGGAGACCCTTTCGGCAGGATTGTTTGCGGCCTTGCGGGAGCTGGACGAGGATGGTATTGGAAAAGTGTATGCCCGCTGTCCCGTAGGGGACGGACTGGCCTATGCCGTGCAGAACCGGCTGAAAAAGGCGGCTGGCTTTTGCATCGTGGATTCGGAGGCAGAGGTATGATTATCGGAATTACCGGTCTTACCGGCAGCGGAAAGACCACGGCGCTGCAAGCGGTTAAGGCGCTGGGCGGCAGCGTTATCGACTGCGACAAGGTCTATCACGATTTGTTATGTACAGACACGGCGCTGCTGCGCGCCATTGATGCCCGCTTCCCCGGCGTGGTGAAAGACGGCGTCTTAGACCGAAAGGCGCTGGCGGCAATTGTATTTTCCGATCCCGACCAGCTACTTGCCCTCAATGCAATCACCCACAGCGCGGTGCGGGAAAAGGTGCTGCAGCTACTGGAAAGGGAAGCACTGTGTGCCATTGATGCCATTGAGCTGTTTGACGGCGGTCTGGCAGCCCTGTGCGACGTGACTGTGGGCGTGGTAGCGCCGGAGAAAGTGCGTCTTGAAAGGCTGACGGCGCGGGATTGTATTTCGGAGGAGCAGGCGCAGCTTCGGATGCGCGCCCAAAAAAGCGAAACATATTTCCGGGAAAAGTGCGAGTATATTTTGGAAAACGCAGGCACAAAGGAAGAATTTTACGAAAAATGCCTTGTTTTTTTCAAAGAGCTGATTATAATAAAAGAAAACCAGTAAAGGAGAAGCATAATGTCTGATTTAAAGAATACTTTGTTGTTTGCCCCCAAGAACGGGTATGCAACCCTGACAGAAAATCAAAGAGCGGAAATGGAAGATTACTGCAAGCGGTATGCCGCGTTTATGGACGCCTGCAAGACCGAGCGGGAGGCGACTGCCTGGACGGTAGCTGTAGCCGAAGCCAACGGCTTCCGGGCATTAGAGCCCGGTATGGCGCTGAAGCCCGGCGACAAGGTGTATTACAACAATCGCGATAAGAGCATTCTGCTGGCGGTCATCGGCAGCGAGAGTCTGGCAGAGGGCGCAAATATCTGCGCTGCCCACGTGGACTCTCCCCGTATGGACGTAAAACCCAATCCCCTGTACGAGGATTCCGAGATTGCCTACTTTAAGACCCACTACTACGGCGGCATCAAAAAGTACCAGTGGACCGCTGTGCCCCTGGCAATTCACGGCGTGGTCTACCGCAAGGACGGCACTGTGGTAACGGTTACCGTCGGTGAGGACGAGAATGACCCTGTTCTGTACGTCTCCGACCTGCTGATTCACCTGTCTGCTGACCAGCTGCAGAAGACCGCAGCCAAGGTTATTGAGGGCGAGCAGCTGAATGTGATTCTGGGCACTGAGCCCTTCTCCGGTGAGGAGTCCGACAGCGTAAAGCTGAACGTTATGAAGTGGCTGAACGAAAAGTACGGCATTATTGAAGAGGATTTCCTGTCCGCCGAGCTGACCGTTGTGCCGGCAGGCAAGTGCCGCGAGGTAGGTCTGGACAGAAGCCTGCTGGGTGCTTACGGCCACGATGACCGGGTCTGCGCCTTTGCGGAAATTGACCCTCTGCTGACCATGGGTACACCCAAGCACACTGCTGTGTGCATTCTGGCGGATAAGGAAGAAATTGGCTCTGTGGGCGTTACCGGTATGAAGAGCCAGGCCTTTGAGTACTTTATGGAGCTGCTGTGTGAGGCCCAGGGCGTGAAGCTGAGCCAGTGCTTTGCCAACTCCTTCTGTCTGTCTGCAGACGTTTCCAACGCTTTCGACCCCAATTTCCCCGAGGTGTCCGACCGCCGGAACAACTGCCGTCTTAATTACGGCGTTGCCATTTGCAAGTACACCGGCGCAAGGGGCAAGAGCGGCGCGTCCGATGCCTCTGCCGAGGCGATGGGTCACGTGCGCACCACCCTGGACAAGGCGGGCGTCCTTTGGCAGATTGCCACACTGGGCAAGGTTGACCAGGGCGGCGGCGGTACGGTGGCTGCCTATATGGCAAACCGGAATATCGTCACTGTGGACGCAGGCGTGCCGGTGATTAGTATGCACGCGCCGATGGAGCTGGTCAGTAAGTTAGACTGCTATATGACGATGCTTGCCTGCAAGGCGATTTACTTGGCGTAAAAAATTCCCCGTGAGTGAAAACTCACGGGGTTTTCTTTATTTCGCGGCTTTGAGGAGCCGTTTTTCTTCTTTGGTTTTGCAGTACTTCTCCAGCACGGGTACCAGCAGGATACACACGAAAATTGCGGTAAAGCCGCCGTTATACAGGCAGAAGCCGCCGTGGAGATTGGGCACGATAGTGACGATGGCATAGTGCATCATTGCGCCCACGAAGCTGTACTGCCAGCCGTACTTGTCGGTGATGGGGCTGAGGCCGTTGGCGTAGCACAGACCCACGCAGACAGCAGCCGCGTTCACAGGCAGGGTGAAATCGCCACCCAGCAGGGAGGAGACGTACTTTGCGGCAAAGGAGGCCACCACATAGCCTGCCATAATGGGCCACACATTGGTGGGGCGGGAGCCGGAGTTGCAGGTGCAGAGCATACAGAAAATGAGACCAAACTGCACGCCGTTGAAGTTGGCGCCGATGGCATTGTAGTAAGCCAAAATGAACAGACCGAAGATACCCACATTCATCAGGAACACGGCGTTGCCGCAGGTGCCGGATACGTTATTTACCTGATTGGGATTCTTCAGCAGCTTCCAGTAATCCTTGGCGCCACCCATCAGCAGTGCGAAAAGAACGCACAAGCCAAACAGGGCGATACAGAAAATATTTACAATGGGAGCGTTTGCCAGCGCCACATCACCCACCGCGCCGGGCAGGGCGATGCCGGGGACTTTGTAAAAAATGGCATTCAGCAGGAATGCGGCCATACCCACAGGCAGAGCGGCAGAATACAGATTCATACCCTTATGCACATTGGGGGAGTGGGGCAGACCGGCGGGAACAACAAGACCCACAATCAGACCGGCAAGGATTGCCATACCCAGACCCAGCAGGTTGAAGCCTACGGTGTCGGCGTTGGGGTAGCGCACCAGCATATCGGAAATGAAGGGGGCAACGCCGGTGGTAAAAAGCGCGGCGTTGAGGTTTGCACCCAGCTTCTGCTTTTTCAGCAGTCCGAACAGGGCAACACCCAGCATTGTGGGCCACATATTCACAATGTTGATACCCCAGGAGCAGAAGCCAAGGGTCAGCAGGAATGCCAAGGTGGATACGTTGTTCACCACTGCGCCGGTGACGCAGAACAGAAGCGTCATAATGGCAGCCACCAGACCCATATTCAGGAAGGTGGCGGCAAAACCGCCTAAGCTAAAGTAGTTGGTGGACACCTTAGCAGGATTCTTCAGAATCTCCCACAGACCGGTAAGCGCCTGGTTTCTGTCGGGCATACATACCGCTGCCACTAAAAAGCACAGGGAAACAAAGGCGAAAAACAGCTTTAGGAAGCTGCTTTCGGACAGGTTTCTGATTCTCTTCATTCTAAAATCCCTCTTTTCAAAAAAGAAGGCACGGACGGGCGGACCGTCCGTGCCCAAAAAAGTTTGCTTACATTTTTTCAGCAGCTTCAACCACGTGCTCCATCAGCACGGTGGTGGTCACAGCGCCTACGCCGCCGGGTACGGGGGTAATGGCCTCAACAATGGGCTCAACCTCTTCGTACACAGCGTCACCGGACATACCGCCCTTACCCTTGGCGGTAATCTTCTCCGGATTCCAGTTCATAGAAACGTCAACCACAATCTGGCCGGGACGGACATAGTCCTTGGTCAGGCTGCCCAGCACGCCGGCTGCGGAGATGATGATGTCAGCCTCACGGCAGATAGCAGCGGTGTCCACGGTCTTGGTGTGGCAGACGGTGACAGTGGCGTTCTTGCCGATGAGCATCATAGCGGCAGGCTTGCCGACTACCAGGCTGCGGCCGATAACCACTGCCGTTTTGCCCTTGCAGTCGATGCCGTAGTAGTCCAGAATTTCCATACAGGCAGAGGGGGTGCAGGGGGCGTAGCCCAGATCGTCACGTCCCTGGTAGACGCCTGCGCTGCTCAAATCGGTCAGGCAGTCCATATCCTTGCGGGGGTCCAAGCGGTTGCAGATTTCTCTCTGGTAGGGACGCAGGTGAGCGGGGAAGGGCTGGAACATCAGAACACCGTGTACGGTGTTGTCAGCGTTTACCTGGTCGATGACAGCCAGAACGTCCTCGCGGGAGGCGTCCTCAGCCAGCTCGAATACCTTTACGTCGATACCCACGGTCTCGCCCTTTTTGATTGCGCCCTTTTCATAGCTCAAATCGTCGGGGCGGGCGCCTACACGGATAATGCCCAGAGTGGGGTTAACGCCCTTTTCCCGCAGGGCAGCGGTGCGGGCCTGCAGGGAAGCGACCAGCGCTTCGTTGACTTCTTTACCAAGCAGTTGTTTTGCCATTATTTAATCCTCCTGTTTACACGCCAAAGCCGGCTTTGACGGTGTTGAAGATTTCGTCCGCCATTGCGCCGTACTTATCCAACATACCCAGCGCCTTGGCGTTCATTTCCTCGGCAACCGCACGGTTTTTCAGGGTTTTGGTGTTGATGAACACGTTCAAGGAAGCTGCCTGCAGCGCGGCCTTGCAGCACACAGCGCCGCAGCCGGCATCGGAAACAGCCAGACGGCTACCCTTGGCGGCGAAAACAGCGATGTACTCAATGGCCTGGCAGCACAGCTCCATAATCTTCATAGGTGTGGAGCAGGCGATGATGGTGGCTTCCTCCATAACGGCGTCCCGGGTAGGGTCGTCCTTGGGAATGCCGTAGGCCTTGGCAAGAGGCAGGAAGTTTACTTCGTCAGCTTCCACCTGGTTCAGAAGCTCGGTCTGCAGTGCGTCGCACTTTGCCTTCAGAGCGATGATTTCTGCTTCCACGTCGGCATACTTCTTCTTGCCTACGGTCAAAGAGCCAACCATATTGCCCAGAGCGGTACCAATGGCGCCTACCAGAGCGGCAGCGCCGCCACCGCCGGGCGCGGGGGCATCGGATGCCAGAACCTCCACAAATTTGCGGCAGGTTTCCAGTGTCATATCCATAGTGTATTTCTCCTTATGTTTAGGGTGAACTGGCACAGGCGGTGTGCCTGTGCCAGTTGGTAGGTAGGATTAGAACAGGCCGCTAACCTTGCCGGTCTCGGTGTCAACGTCAACACGGCGGTATGCGGGGTCAGCTGCGGTACCGGGCATCATGGAGATGGTGCCGGCCATGGGGCACAGGAACTTAGCGCCGCCGTACTCCAGAATGTCGCGAACTGCCAGTCTCCAGCCGGTGGGAACGCCCTTCTTGGTGGGGTCATCGGACAGGGACAGGTGGGTCTTAACCATCATAGTGCAGTAGTCAGCGTACTTGGGATCGCTCTCGAAGCGCTCTGCCTTCTGGACAGCCAGAGGTGCCCAGTCAACGCCGTCAGCGCCGTAAACTTCCTTGGCAATCAGCTCAACGCGCTTACGCAGAGGCATCTCCAGATCATACAGGAACTTAACTTCCACGGGATCCTCACAAGCCTCAACAACCACGCGGGCCAGCTCAGCAGCGCCTTCGCCGCCGTAACGCCAGTGGTTGGACTCAGCGCAGCGGACACCGCGCTCAGCACACAGCTTCTTCAGCAGGGCGATTTCAGCGTCGGTATCGGTGTAGAAGCGGTTGATGCAGACCACGGGG
>JAZTWB010000024.1:0-2750 GCA_045635645.1 Faecousia sp.
AGCAGAAGTACCTTTAGTGGTGGTAGGTGCTTCTCCGCCGCATGCAACGAGTGCAACAGCTACAAGCACAACCATAAGAAGTACAAGATACTTTTTCATGGTAAATTCCTTTCTTTATTTCCAAAATTGGATTTTTTACGCTTCATTATATCAGAAAAAGGAAAAAAAGTCAATAGAAAAAGTAAAAAAACAAAGCCGCCTTTTACAGCAGCTTTGTTAGTTACAAAAATCAGTTGGTATAGTTATCGAAGTAGCCCTGAACAAGAACCACGGGAGTGCCCTTGTCGCCCGAGCCGGAGGTCAAATCACACAGAGAGCCGATGAGGTCGGTAAGGCGGCGGGGGGTGGTGCCCTGGGCTGCCATATTGCCAACCAGACTGGAGCCGTCCTTCTGCTGAATTTTATCCTTGATGGCATCACGGAGCGCCTCACCGGAGAGATTTGCAAAATCGTTATCTGCCAGATACTTCAGCTTCAGCTCGTTGGGGGTGCCCTCCAGACCTGCAGTGTAGGCGGGGGAGACCACGGGGTCAGCCAGCTCCCAAATCTTGCCTACTGGGTCCTTAAAAGCACCGTCGCCGTAGACCATAACCTCCATATGCTTGCCGGTGGCATCCAGAAGACGCTTCTGAATGTCTTCAACAAGGTCCTGGCAGTCTCTGGGGAACAGCTTGATGGTGTCCTCGGTTGCCTTGTTGGAGCCGAGAAGACCATAACGGGCGTTGTAGCCGCTGCCGTCGATGGATGCGGTCATAATCTCATCCAGACCGTAAACACGCTCTGCGCCGGCGTCCTTTAATAGACGCTTGGTGCGTGCCCGGGTATGAATGTCGCAGTTGAGTACATTCTTGGTGTAACGCAGAACTGCGCGGGGATCATTTGCAAACACGATTTCCGCTTCAGCGCCCGCTGCCTGAATCAGCTCCTTGTAGTAGGCCACATAGTCAACACCGGTAAAGGGGTGCTTAATGTAGCCAAAGAGCTTGCGGTAGGTTTCCTCAGTCAGTACATCACGGTAGGGGTCAACATTGTTCTGATCCATCAAATCCCAGTCAATTAAGTGATTGCCCACCTCGTCAGAGGGATAGCTGAGCATCAGAACGATTTTCTTGCAGCCCTTTGCGATGCCCCGCAGGCAGATAGAGAAACGGTTACGGCTGAGAATGGGGAAGATAACACCCACGGTTTCGCCGCCTAACTTTGCACGTACATCCGCTGCGATATTATCTGTGGTGACATAGTTGCCCTGCGCCCGAGCGACAATTGCCTCGGTCATAGCCACTACATCCCGGTCACGGGGGGTCAGCCCGTCAACCTTGATTGCTTCCAAAATTGAACCGGTAACAATTTCCGCAAGGTTATCACCCTGACGAATAATGGGGGCGCGAACACCCATAGAAACAGTACCTAACATCCGGCTCATAGTAACACTTCCAATCCGATTATATCAATCTAAGTTTCGTAAAAGGATCTTTTACCTTCACATTATAATATATAATTGCCAGTTTGTAAAATGAAAATTACACCAAAATGAAAAAATTACAGTAATTTTCCCACGATGTACCACAGCACCACCAGCAGAATAATCAGCGGGATATAGGCTGCCAGTGCAGCGGATGCAATGGAAATTGCAACAATGCCCAATTTTTGCAGCGCAAGCACTAAAATTGTCAAAATGCCTGTGGTGAGAATGGCTTTGGTTACCTGCTTGCCAACAACATTTGCAAAGAAGAAGGTGTAAAGTGCGGCAATAAGGGGATTGACGGTCGTAAGCACCAGACCCACAAGGAACTTCAGTGCGCCGGTCAGCAGCATCAGTACCAGAATTCCCAGCAGAATCACAGGTGCGTAAGTAACAAGACCCTCAGGCAGGTAATTGGTCAAAAGACCCGTGACAATCAGATGTAAAATCAGCGCAATCACAACGCCCAGGCAGCGGAAGAATACCCAGCTGAGAATGTGCTTGCCGGTGGGCAGCCAGCCGTCGGCCAGATTCATCAAGAACGACAGAATAATCATACTCAGCACCTGTGTGCAAACCACTGTGTAGTCAGCCTTGAAGCTGAAGAGTACCATCGTATCGTTTTCAATAGTGACAAAGGGCAGGGGAGCAATAAATTTCTGAAAATCCTCACCTGCGCCGCCCAGAATCACAGTTACGGCGTAGACAAACAGAATGCCGATAGCGGACGACACGGCAAGAATCAGCGCAGAGCGCTTGCCGAAGATAAATCTGCCCGCCAAAGCCAGTACCAGCAGTGCAACAAACAGCATTGCGATGGCTTTCAAGAAATTCTCAATATTCAGATTCATAGAAGCAAAGTAATTTACAATGGAATCCATACGAACCTCCTAAATGCAAACAGCCGCCAGAAAACCGGCGGCTGTTTTGTCTGTGTAAATGAAGTAAATCTTACTTCATCTCTGCCTCGGCGCCAGCTTCCTTCAGCTTTGCAACCATCTGCTCTGCATCTTCCTTGGAAACAGCTTCCTTCAGAGTCTTGGGGCAGTTGTCGACCAGGTCCTTAGCGTCCTTCAGGCCCAGACCGGTGATCTCACGAACAACCTTGATGACGTTCAGCTTGGAAGCGCCGGCATCCTTCAGGATGACGTCGAACTCGGTCTTCTCTTCTGCAGCCTCAGCAGCGCCGCCAGCAGCGGGAGCAGCAACAGCAGCAGCAGCGGCGGAAACGCCGAAAACTTCCTCCAGAGTGTGAACCAGCTCGGACAGCTCCAGAACGGTCAGACCC
>JAZTWB010000025.1:0-43648 GCA_045635645.1 Faecousia sp.
ATGCACCTTTAGCTCAGTTGGTAGAGCAACTGACTCTTAATCAGTGGGTCCCGGGTTCGAGTCCCTGAAGGTGCACCAATGGCCCGTTGGTCAAGTGGTTAAGACAGCGGCCTCTCACGCCGTTAACATCGGTTCGAATCCGGTACGGGTCACCAGTTCCTATCGCGTGACACGATGTTACATATCGTGCAAGCACGATATTCCACCGGTGTCACTGCCCGTCACTTCCGCTCGGAACCGCTTCGCTGGGTCCCTGCGCGGTGTATTTAATTAAATAAGGTATTAGAGCATAAAAGCTTTAATATAAATAGTTCGTGTTGATTGTCATGAGGGTCCACCTGTTCCCATCCCGAACACAGAAGTTAAGCTCATGTACGCCGACAATACTTGGCGGGCGACTGCCCGGGAAGATAGGTAATGCGAACACAGAGAGTCAGGAGAAATCCTGGCTCTCTTTTTTATGCCTGCAACAGTCCACCGGACTGTTGCGGACGGCATGACAATACTTGGCCTACCCGGGAAGATAGGTAATGCGAACACAAGACCTCACTACTACGGTAGTGAGGTTTTCTTTTGTAGACAGGGCGCAAAAGCTGTGTTATAATGAAAAAAACGATGAAAAGCGAGGGGTTTTTATGCCCAAAGTTATATTTCAAATTGAAGGCGGCAATTCTGTAGAGATTGCCTGCAGCGCGGGAGATAACCTGCTGGAGCTGGCGCGCCGCGCCAATGTGGCCATCGATGCGCCCTGTTCCGGCAACGGCTCTTGCGGTAAGTGCCGGGTTAAGCTGGTGGAGGGAGATGTGGAGACAATTCCGTCCCGCCATATTTCCGACGAGGAATTTGCCGCCGGCTGGCGGTTAAGCTGCAACTGCAAGGTGCTGGGTGACTGCACGGTTTTTGTGCCGGACATCGCCTCTGCCTACCAGAGCAGAATGAAGACCGCAGACCTTAGTAGTCCCAAAGAAATTGCGATTTTTGAGGACTGCCAGAAGCAGCTGAAGGATAGCGGTATCGAATTTACCAACGCTTTCCGCTCCGTTGTGGTGGAAATGGCAGAGCCTACCCTGGACGACACAATGCCCGACAATGAGCGGCTGACCTGGGCAATCCAGGAGGCGCTGGGTGTAGAAAAGGTAGATATTCCCTTTGCCGTGATGGTAAAGCTGGCAAGAAATCTGCGTGAGAACAACTTCCGCGTTTGCGTCAAGGGTGAATTGCAGGGGGATACCTTCCTGTGTATGGAGCTTTCCGCCCCCACGGACACTGCGATTGTGGGCTGCGCCATTGATATTGGCACAACTACTGTCACGATGGTACTGACCGACCTGACCACCGGCAAGCTGCTGGCCAAGGGCTCTTCCGGCAATGGACAAATCCGCTACGGCGCGGACGTCATCAACCGCATTATCGAGCAGGGCAGAGAGGGTGGCAGAAAGAAGCTGCAGGACGCCATCGTGAAGGAAACCCTGAATCCCATTATTGCCAATCTGTGCAAGACCGCCAATATCTCTACCCGGAGTATTCTGCGGCTGTGCGTAGCGGCAAATACCACGATGAATCACCTGTTTGTGGGTGTGGACGCAGAGCCTGTGCGTATGGAGCCCTACATTCCCAGCTTTTTCGCCTGGAAGGGCTTGACCGCCGGCGATTTGAAGCTGCCTGCCAATCCCCTGGCGAAGGTGCAGATTGCCCCCAACATCGGCTCTTATGTGGGCGGCGACATTACCGCCGGCACACTGGCAACCGGTCTGTGGGATTCCGACGAAATGAGCCTGTTTATCGACCTGGGCACCAACGGCGAGATTGTGTTCGGCAACCGGGACTTTATGATGTCCTGCGCCTGCTCCGCAGGTCCTGCCTTTGAGGGCGGCGATATTTCCTGCGGTATGCGCGCTACCGATGGCGCCATTGAGGCCTGCGAAATTGACAAGGTGACGATGGAGCCGACCTTGACCATTGTAGGTGAGGCTGGTCAAAAGCCGGTGGGCATTTGCGGCTCCGGTATCATCGACATTATCTCCGAGCTGTTCCGCTGCGGCATTATCAATGCCAAGGGCCTGTTCGTCCGGGAGGGCGAGCGGGTGCAACGTGATGCCCACGGAATGGGCAGATACGTGCTGGCCACCGCCGCAGAGTCGGAAACCGGCCGGGAGGTCTCCATCAACGAGGTGGATATCGACAACTTTATCCGCGCCAAGGGCGCAATCTTCTCCGCCATTGACACGATGCTCAGCGCCGTGGATATGACGGTGGACTGCGTGGACAGGGTCTACGTCGCCGGCGGCATCGGCTCGGGCATCAATATGAAAAATTCGGTGAACATCGGTATGCTGCCGGACGTGGAGCTGAGCAAGTACCGCTATATCGGCAATTCCTCCCTTACCGGCGCTTATGCAATGGTAATGAGCGACCAGGCGGAGGAAAAGTGCAGTGAGCTGGGCGCCAATATGACCTATCTGGAGCTTTCCACCCACCCGGGGTATATGGATGCCTTCGTAGCGGCCTGCTTCCTGCCCCATACGGATGCCAGCCTGTTCCCCAATTCTGTGCAGGAGATGTAATATGCAAATCGAAAATCATAAAGAAGAAGTACCCTTTGCTTACTATGAAGAGAAATTTCGCGGTTTGAATCCGGCGGATGTGACTGCCCGACTGTCCGACGTGAAGTGGGACGGAGAGAAGTTTTCTTTGAAGCTGTTGGGTCGGGAATTTGCCGTTACCCACCCGGAATATTCCATTTCCCCAGAGGACGGCGGAAGCATCCCCCCGCTGCCCGCCCAGACCTTTCTGCTGCGGTATCTGTTGGAGTGCAAGGATGTGGCGTGGACAGGTCAGTGGAAAACCTTCCGGGAGATGCCCTGGGGCGAGATGTACATTACACCCTACACGGGGCGGGTGCTGACCCGGGCGGCGTTTACGCTGGGTACGCGGCTGGATGCTTTCCGGGCGGCGGCAGAGAAGATGGGCGCGGTTTCTGTACCCCACGGAGATGCCGGTTACCTGTTTGAACTGGTGGGCGGCTATCAGATGCAGATTCTGGCCTGGGCTGGGGATGAGGAATTCCCTCCCAGCGCGCAGGTGCTGTACTCGGATAACTTTGCCGACGGCTTTGCCGCAGAGGACCGGGTGGTTGCCGGCGACATATTAATTTCTACCATCAAGGCCAATATGTAAAATGAAAGTCGGAAGGGTTTTCCTTCCGACTTTTTTAATGCTTTGAGACCCGTTTATGCAGCCCCAAGGCGATGTACTGGTAAAGATACTCCCGGTCCGTGAAAATGATGTTGTCGATTTTGCTACCGGGCTCCATATCCACAATTGTGTTTCCGTCGTTTTTTGTCAGATGAATGGGGTAATTGGAGGGGGACAGCAGATAGAAACAAACCGTTTGCTTGTCTTCGCCGTGGGGCAGACCTGCTGAAAAATCAATGTTCAGACGCTTATGGCGAACGCCCTTTGCCCCCAAAGGGGTGGCTTGATCAATTTGGAAACGCAGCAGATATTTCCTTGTCGCGTATTCCCGGGGATTCCAAAAATGCAAATCACAGTACCGCTGAAACAGCCCGATTACCTTGATGCAATAGACAAAATCGCTGCCGGTCACCAAAAGCTCACAGCGCTTGCTGCGATTGATGGGAAGCCAGAATGTGGCTGTGGTTAGAATGATTTTAGCGCCTGCCCGTCTGGCTGCGTTCCGCAGAGAGAGAAATAACCGCAACCGCTTCAAAAAGAAGCGAAGATACCAGAAAATGAAAAGGAATATGGCGATCGTAGCAAAAGCTTTCATATATTACCCCTCGTTGAAATCTACATTTTTGCTTTCCTTCCAGTAGGTCAGGGCATCGGCGATGCAGCGCTCCGGCAGGTCAAAATAGTCCGATAGCTGCCACAGCTCTGTGCAGCCGTCTGCAAAGGCGGCGCGGAAGGCTTCTTCCGTAAGATAGTTTTCCGTAGCCCAGCGGGTTGCCCGGTACTCGCTGCGCTCCACAAGCTCGTAGGGGCTGTCTACTTTATGAAGCGCACCGGTCGCCACGTGCCCCAGTTCGTGGAAGCATACGCCCCGCAGCAGGCGGGTGGAGCGGATTTTGGTAAAGTCCAGAAACACCGCATACCAGCCGTCATCCCGCACTGTTGCCCCAGGCTGGGGGCAGCCGTCGTAGGGAATGACATCCACCTGATTTAGTTTGCAATAATGGTAAAAATCAGAAATTTCAAACACAGTTAATCCCTCTGTTTTACTGCCCGCCTTTCCCGCATAAGCCGGACCATATCCCGGACAGTCTCCTTTTCTTCATCGTTCAATTCCTTAAAATCACCGTAAAATGCCACATCCACCTCTTCGAGAATGTTGCCCTCGCCTTGGCCCAGCAGATAGCCAACGGATACGCCGAAGAATCCCGCAATTTTCTGGGCGGTTTCTGCATTGACGGTTTTCTTGCGGCCCATCTTCAGGTCGGTCATCAGACTGCGGCTTAAGTTCAGCTCGTCGCAAAGACGTCCGGGACGGATATCATTCTCTTGACAAAGATTTTGAATGCGCGCATACAGGTTATCCATAGTGTTACCTCCGGCAAAGCTGGGGGATTCCCGCTTTGTGAATGTTCCTCTATGTGTACGCAGTTAGGTACAAATAGTAGGGGATACCTATATTTTAGTACGTGAACAAGTACTTGTCAAGAGCCATTGTCGAAAAAAGTCGAACTTTTGTTCGTTTGCGAACGAAAGACGGATGCTTGCGGTGACGGTATAAGAATAAAACATATTCTGTCCAATAAACCGCTCCGATTACGGCGGCTTTCGACCAAGTATTCCGAAAGTTCCCGTCAACCGACAGAAAATAGACCTTGACAAGCAGTGGGCAATATGGTACTATATACAGGCACTTAAGCGGTGCAATAAATATCGCGGAGTAGAGCAGTTGGTAGCTCGTCGGGCTCATAACCCGGAGGTCGTAGGTTCGAGTCCTGCCTCCGCAACCAGAAAAGAAAAAGCCATCCCAACCGGGATGGCTTTTTTCTTTTCTTTTTTTACAAGGAGCAGGACTCGAACCCATAGCAGTGCAACACCCCGGTGGGGTGTTGCTGCCACCAGTGCAAACACTGGGGAGCGATGCGACCGCTGCCTGTGGCAGATAAAGGGAGCAGAGTGAGTGGCCGCGGTCGGCAGATGAGGAAGCCGCTTGTCGGCAACGAAGATGCCGGGCACCGCAACAGGTGGGTACCTCTATTTTCGCCAGAGGCGAAAATGTAAATCGAGTCCTGCCTCCGTAAATATAGAAAAAACCCGGTATTCACTACGAATACCGGTGTTTTTTATGTGCTTATGCGAAAAAGAAATTCTTAATTCCTATGTATGGGAAATCAGACCCAGCCTCTTGCCTTGACAGCCTTGACGACGCCGGAAACATCCAAAACAAGAGCACAATACCGGGATAATGTTGCTGCCGCTGCAGGTGTCGGCAGAAACATTGCAATTAACAATACAAGCACAAGAAAACGGGAAATAATTTTCTTCATAGGGAGCAACTCTTTTTGACGTTGATCTCTACCTGAGCGTTATATCTGCGTCTGCTATACTATAGTTCGTGATACTTTGTCAATAAAGGGCGAAAAACGTTTGGAAAAAGCGAATTCCCCCTTGGAATTCCTTGCATTTTCTAAAATAGAAGTGTATAATGTAGAAATGGATTATTGTAATACTGGGGTCGTGTACCCTGGCAGAAGAAAGGACGAGTCAACGCCATGGGAAAGTACCTGAAAAAGCCCACAGAAGCGGAAATAAATGAGAAGAAAAACCGCAAAAACCAGGTGCTGCGTCATTTGTGGAAATGGATCGCCGTTGCGTTGCTGCTGGCGGTACTCCTTCTGAATGTGTTTACCCATATTTTTCAGATCGTCCACTATAACGGTACCGGCATGGAACCCGGCCTGAAGGGCGGACAGACGCTGGTGATCCAAAAGACCCAAACGGTATCCCAGGGCGATGTGATCGCCTTTTACTACAACAATCAAATTCTGGTGCGCCGGGTGATCTGTACCGGCGGCAGCCAGATCGAGATAAGCGAACAAGGTGTGGTACAGGTGGACAGCCAGACGCTGGACGAACCCTATCTGAGCAACATCACGCTTGGACAATGTAACATCACCTTCCCCTATCAAGTACGAACCGGAACGGTGTTCGTGATGGGCGACAATCGGTTAGAGGCTATGGACAGCCGACTAAAAGAGATCGGCACTGTGCCGGAAGACCGAATCATTGGAAAAGTAATCCTTCAATTCTAATCATTTACGAAAGAGGCGAGTAGAATGGCAGATAAGATAAAACGCCTATTCTACAAGTTAATATTGGCCAGTGTGTTCTTGCTGATCCTGACCATGACTGCGGCAGGCCTGATGGCAAAGAATTCCATCGCCCTGGAACAGCAAGTCCGATGTGGCTTACAGGAACACACCCACACCCCGGGCTGTTATCTGGATGGCGTGCTTTTGTGTAAACAGAAGGCCCACATTCACTCGGAGAACTGCTATCTGGTGCTTCTGGAGGACAACGATGTAAACTGGCTCATGCAAACCATCTGGGAAGATCCCTACAAGAGCCTGGAAGGCGTGTTGGATTCTGCTGTGGGACAGGCCTTAGTTCTAAACGACACCCTGCCGGATGATCCGCTGGTGGTGCTGTCAGGACAGGACATCAGCTCCCTGAACGACACCATCACCGAAAACGACATCGTGCCTGGGGTGGTGCTCAACGAGAACCTACGGGCGGACACCTACCTGAACTACTCCCCCGGTGTCAGCACGCTGGCAATCGGAGACAGGCCGGTGACCACTACCCGAGCGGCGAACTTCTATATTCAGCTGGACGGCAAGATCACGCTGATAGGCAGCGATACGCTGACCGACTCCAGCCCGGACTATTATGCTTACAGCAATATTGTAAGTATGTATACCGGCACGGTCATCACCAATCTGAAGACCTCCAACATAAACAGCACCTACTTCTTCCGCTACAATACAAACGGAAAAGTGGCAGCGGCATCGAACTTCAGTACGGTGGCCTCCTGCATGAGCAACCGGGTGCGTATGGGCAATACCGGCAACGCCCGGTATGTACTGCTGATGCGTGCCCAGACGCCGGTGGAGTTCTTCACGGTAACCCTGGATTATTCCCAGGCCGATCCTAACCGGGGCCCTCAGCAGGTGTATGTGGAATCGGGATTGTCCTCCGGTCTGACTTTGAGTGAGGAATTCCTATGGTATGATGCCAACGGCTCACCGGTAACGGCAATGCCCGGCACCATCAACCAAACCACTACCCTACATGCCAAACCCAAGACATTTACCGCCCGATTCCAGGACGGAAACGGAAACAAAATATGTCCGTCCCACACGGGAGCGCCGGAAGACGGCCGCGTGATGGTGACCCTGCCCAGCCTGGCAGGTACCAACCGGGAAGGCTGGTATTGGGTGGCAGAAGGTACCGACGGCAGTGTCTATTATGAAAGCGACGGTACCCAAATCCTATATATCACCGGCAATACCACCTTTGTTGCCGTGAAAAATACATATGCTGTGACGCTGATCACAGGTACGGGACAAACCGTTACCCACACCATCCCCTACCGAGGGTCACTGACATTGGATGACCTGCCGGAGGGCTGGATGTGGATTGACGCCGATAGCGTCCGGTACAATCCGGGTGATGAGATCACACGAATCACATCGGATAAGACCTTCACCGCCGCATCCCGGTTGGTGAATGTCCACTACAACGTCAACTTCCCCACCGGCGCGGTGAGTCTGGTAGATTCCGTGCCCACCATCTACGGCACCAATTCCACAACCACCACGACCTTGGCGCTGGGCGGCAAACCCACGACCGTTCTGGATTTGACTTCCCGGACGGCCAGACGAGAGATCAGTACCTCCAACAAAGAAAGTGTCACTTACTACTTCAAAGGCTGGACGGTGGCAGGGACGAATGTGCTGATCCCACCGGACACCACCCTGAGCTGGACTGACCTGGAAGGCTACATCAATTCCGGCGGTGAGATTCAATTCCAGGGTGTCTGGGTGGAAGGCGCCCGTCTTACCAGTGCTACCTTCTTCGTCCGATTTGACTCGGCGGCAGTTGACGTGGGCGGCAACATTACCAGCCAGCCTGTGGAGAACTACACGCCTGAGGTATTCAACACCTATGTAGGCGGCATCGACAGCTCCTGGTCGGATTCCCAGATCAAGAGCGCTTATGAGATCGCTGACACCACAGCAGATAACTCCTACACCGCAGACCAGGCTATCCGGGCTTTATACGGTGAGAAGGCCAGCGGCATGTGGCTCTATGATCTCCCCAGCGATGACTACATCTTCTCCTATCTGAAAGACTACCTGGCAAACAATCCCGGTAAGCAACTGACTTACGAGGGCGAGCCGGTTGACCCTGACCAGTTGAATCATGACTACTATGCGATCCGCTGGTATGTGTGCAAGCTGGAAGGAAGCAGCTGGCATATTGACGGCAAGGTCTACAAGAAAGAAGGCTCGGTTACAGTAGACAAGACCTTCGCCGGCGATGATACGGTGCTGCAAATGGAGAAGGACGGCTTCTACATTCTGGCAGAAAACGGCACGCTGGATGCAAACGGCAACTTTGTTCCCTACCCCCACGGTCATTCTCATTTCAAAGAATATCTGCTGGTGGTCAATCAGAACGGAGCCAATGCGCTGAGGAGCCAATACCCGGATGCGCAGATCCTGATATTCGACACGGAAACGGATAGCGCCCATCACTATGAATGGGTGATCGACGGTGTTGAACTGGGTGAGTATTGGCACATTGAGGAATTCCCGGTGCTAATCCCCGGATACAGCTGCTACGCCGAATACTCGGTCTATGATACGGACGGTTTCCACACCGCCATCGCAGAATACGGCACCCGGGCGTCTATGGTCGGCAAGACCTTTGCCCTGGACGAAGACCCGGATCAAGGCCTGATGGTGGATTTCCGGAACTACTATTATCCGAATGAAACGATCCTTATCAAGAAAGAGGACGGCAAGACCGGTAATCCCATCGGCGGCGCGGTCTTTGAGTTGTGGCAGAACGGTTACCGGTTAACCTTCAACTACAACGCAGACACCGGCCAATACGAACGTGACGAAGAGGGCGACGGTGAATTCACCCAGATCGTCACCACCGATGACGGCTTCTCCATCATCTCCACCACCGGCTTCAGCTATGATTACGGTGATGTGGTCGTCAAGGAAGTCCTGTCACCTTCGGGCTATGATCCGGCTCCGGACATCACCGTGGGTCAGGATGGAAACGGAAATGTGATCATCAAAGACATCGTCGGAAAAGCGCCGGATCAATGGGATGCCATAGCAAAAGTGCCCACAAACGATGCGTTGGTTGTCAAGAATTACGCCGCAGAGTTTATGAGCGTGACTGTAGAAAAGGTATGGAACACCAACACGCCTGCCGACAGTGTGGTGGTGGTGCTCCAGGCCAACGGACAGCATGCGGCGGCCCTTCTCCCCGGCATGGCCGATGCCCAGATCACTCTGAACGCCGGCAACCTTTGGACGCATACCTGGACAGATCTTCCCCGGTACGCCAACGGTAAGCTGGTTGCCTGGGGCGTGAAGGAGATCATCATCGGCGGCAAACCCACCCTTGCCGATGGTGTCACCTTCGCAAACTGGACGGTGACTTACTCTCCGGGTGTAGGAACAGATACAGACGGCGACGGAGATGTGGATAACTGGAAGTTTACAGTTACCAACTCTCAAAGACGTCTGCAGCTGATCCTCACCAAGGTAGGTACAGACGGCAAGCTCCTGCCGGACAGTATCTTCACCCTGGAGCAGGTGGAACTGGTCAATGGCCTGTGGCAGCCGGTAACCGGCACCACAGTCAATACCCAGACCACCGATACAAAGGGTATGCTTACCTTTGATAATCTGACTGCGGATATTTATTACAGATTGACGGAGGTACAAGCCACTGACGGCTACTATATAACCTTCAACCCTGTGGTTATCACCATGGACGGCGAAGGCAACATCCGTCGGGTGCTGGATGACGGCACGCTGGCGGAACTGTATGACCCGGTGGTTCAAGTTACCGGTCCCTACAACATCCGGGTGGTCAACATCCTGATGACGGCGCTGCCAGAAACCGGCGGCCCGGGTGACCGCATATATCTGCAGTGCGGATGGCTACTGATCCTGATGTCCGCCATCGCCCTGCTGCTACATAAACAAAAACGCAGAGAGGTGGAAAGGAACACCTCCTGATGCAAAAAACAATCTAAAAATAAAAAATAACAATCGAAAGGAAGTACATTATGAACGCCATGAAGAAAATCATCACCTTAGTCCTGGCCCTGGCTTTGACTGTGATCCTGGCTGTTCCCGCAATGGCCGCCGAAGGCGACGGCGCTATCCATATCGACGGCACCGGCACCACCTCTTACAACGTTTACAAAATCTTCGACATTGATAAAGTTTCCAACGGCTACAAGTACAAGCTGGCATCCGGTTGGGAAACCTTCACTGCCGCTGACTACTTTAAGATTGAAAATGGCTACGCTATCTGGAAAAAGAATACCAATTCTGTTGCAGACGCAGCTGCTATTGCTCAAATCGCAAAGAACTTCCTCACCAACAGCCACACCCCTGTTAAAACCATCAAAGTTGGCGATACCGAGGCATTCGCCCCCGGTTACTACCTACTGGTTCCTGCAAACGGCCCCTGCGGCGTTGTGCTGGTAGAAGCGAACGCAACCAAGACCATCGAAGAGAAGTCCGTTGCTGTGGGTCACCCCACTGTTGATAAGAAGGTTCAGGAAGACTCCACCCACGTGTACGGCAAGGCAAACGACGTTGACATCGGTCAGACCATCAATTACCAGACCACCATCACCGCCGGCGTCAACGCTGAAAACTACATTCTGCACGATCTGATGGACGAGCACATTGCTTTCACCAACGCATTCACAGTCCTCCGTGACGGCAACATCATCGAGGCTGCCGGCAACTACGATGTAGTTCCCAACCCCGGCGATGGCTGTACCTTCCATATGGATTTCACCAGCACTCTGTGCAACAGCCTGGCTGCCGATGCGAAACTGGTTATCGAATACACCGGCAAGCTGAAGGCAGAAGCTGCCCCCTTCGTTGAGCACGAAAACAAGACCTGGCTGACCTACACCTCCTCCAACGTTCCCTCCAACGAATCTTCCGTAGTCACCAAGACCTACAGCATCACCGTCAAGAAGGTTGACGACGCTACTCCCGCCAACCCCCTGGAAGGCGCCGGCTTCGTCCTCCGCGACAATGTGAGTATGTACTACAATTGGAACGACACCGAGGGTAAGGTTGAATGGTTGCCTGAAGCAGATGTAAAGCCCACCATGACCGGTGCTGACGGTGTGATCGTGTTCAACGGCGTGGACGCCGAGAACTTCACCTTGTTGGAAAAGGTCGTTCCTAACGGCTACACCGGCCAGACTGACATCGCTGTTTCCACCAAGGGCACTACCTACGAGTACACCGTGGTGAACACCCTGGGTCAGAAGCTGCCCGAAACCGGTGGCATCGGTACTACCGTGTTCTACATTGGCGGTGCAATTCTGGTTGTTGCTGCTCTGGCTGCTCTGGTTGTGATCAAGCGCAAGGAGACCTCCGCACAGTAATTTCAATGTATATCCCGGTCCGGCATCTGCCGGACCGGGGGCGCCCCCCGAATATCCTCATTCCAAGGATGTTGTCCCCCCCGGTCACCTTTACACAAGGGGCCTTAAGAAACTACAACAGAAAGGAGAGTTCTGCCAAGTGAAGAACAAGCTGTTTTACATCCTTCTTGCGGTCATATTTGTGGCAGGATTGTCCTTGCTGCTGTACCCGACCGTCAGTAACGCCTACAACGCCTGGCTCCAATCCAGAGCCATTACAGAATATTCTCAGCAAGCAAACCAAATGGAGCTGGAAGTGTTTGAACAGGAGATGGCAAAGGCCCAGGCTCATAATGCTGCCCTGCTGGAACGAAACAACCCCTTCTCCCTGACGGAGGAGCAGAAAAGCCAATACGAAAATATCCTGGCAGTGACCAGCCAGGGCATCATGGCTTATGTGGAGATCCCCTCCGTGGATGTTACATTACCGATCGCCCATGGCACTTCGGAGGATACCTTGCTGGATAAGATCGGGCATTTGGAGTGGAGCTCCCTGCCGATAGGTGGCGAGGATACCCATTGTGTGATCTCCGGACATCGGGGTTTGCCCTCCGCGGAGCTGTTTACCAACATCGACCATTTGGAACTGGGCGATAAGTTTTACATCCATGTATTGGGACAGTCCCTGGAATACCAGGTGTGCAATATTGCAGTGGTAGAACCGCAGGATCAGCGGCTTCTGCGAATCGAGGAAGGACAGGATCTGGTAACCTTGGTGACCTGCACACCCTACGGCATCAACTCCCACCGGTTGCTGGTTCGGGGCATCCGCACCGGCACGGGTCGCGACGATCTGTCACAGACCATTTATGTGAAGAACGAGATCACCGCCATTGATGTGGTGGTGCTGGTATCGGTCATTTTAGTGGTAATTGCCATCATTGCCTTTTTGGTGGTGCTGTTGGGCAACAAAAAGAAGAAAGGGGGCCGGCAAAATGAAAAGCATGATTCGTAAACTGCTTGTATCGGCAGCGCTATGCCTTTTGTGTGCGGTTCCCGTATCTGGTGCCCAACAAGGAAGCCTGCTTCTGACAAAGGTGGAAAAGCAGGTCATGCTGTTTCCCGTGGCAGATGAACAAGGAATCCCCAACGAAGATTTTGCCGGCACAGTAGAGAATTTGACGATCAGCGATCTGACACCGGAGGTGGCCCAAAAGCTCTATCAGCATGTCCGGGATCGGGAATTGTCCGGTGAGGTGGGTACACCTGACAACATCAAAGAGGTATTCTTTGCGGATCTGGAACTGGGTTGGTATCTGGTGTGCAGCATGGGACAGACTCCGGAATTTATGCCCTTTTTGATCTCCGCACCCATGACCATCGGCGATAAGACGGTGTATAACATAATCGCAGAGCCGAAACTGCAGTCTCCCTTAGACCCATCTCAGCCCGGCGAGCCGGAAAACCCGCAGCCCAACATCCCCCAGACCGGCGCCATCCTGTGGCCCCAGTATCTACTGCTGATTTTGGGCGGTGTGTCCATCTGCATAGGTCTGGTGGAAGTCATCCGAGGACAGGAGAAACGCTATGAATAAACGGCAAAAGCGAGGCTTGGTGCTTTTGGCTGTGGGCGTGATCCTGGTGCTGTGCGGCTTGGGAAGCTATGTGGCGCAACAACAGGAGGATGCGGCTGCAGAACGAACTGCGGCCATTCTGCTGGCGCAGCTGGAGGATAAAACCCTGCCGGCAGAACCCCAGCCGGAGGATGATGGCCATGTGCCTGCAGACCCGGTACTGCCGGAAAAGAAATATATGGGTTACACCCTCCTTGGCAGTATCAGCGTACCTTCGGTGGGGGTCCAGCTGCCGATCCTGGATCAGTGGAGTGAGGATATGCTGAAGGTTGCCCCCTGCCGGTATACCGGCAGCATCTCCAGCGGCAACATGATCATCATGGGTCACAATTACAAGAGTCACTTCAGTCCTTTACGGCAGGTGAAGGTAGGTGCAGAAGTGGAGATTGAAAACACCGCAGGCAAAGTGTTCTGTTTCCGGGTGGCCAAGATCGAGTATCTGCATCGAACCGATGGAGAAAACCTGCCTGACCCGGCCTATCCCCTGACCATATTCACCTGCGCCCCCGGCGGCTTAGAGCGTGTGGTGATCCGCTGCGAAGCGGTATCCTATTAAAACAAACAAAACTCCGGTATGCGTTAGCATACCGGAGTTTTGCGAAAAAGAAATTCTTAATTCCTATGTATTGGAAATCAGACCCAGCCTCTTGCCTTTGTTCTTTTTGGATAAAAAAGTTATGAGAGAATCTTTAAGAAAAAAAGATATGAGGAAATTTTTATATTTTGAAACAACAAAAGCAGGGGTTTTCGCCCCTGCTTTTCTGTTCGACATATTGGAATTTGATTATTTATTTTTGAATTTACTGATAATCCATTTAATTAGCAAAATTCCACCCGTGATGGCGGCAACCTTTATCAAAGAAACTGCAATCGTTGTTGCAATAAGAGGAGCAACTTGTTCCTTTGGCATTGTGGTATAAATAGTCATAATATCTTTTTCAACCCACATGTACACGATAAACGCAATAGCGAGAATACCAACTATAATTCTCCACGGTTCTTTTTTCTTATTGTCCTTGTTTTCCATATTGCACCTTCGTCAAATTCAAGTTTGTCGAACTGATTGTATCACAGATATAACAAATTTTCAATCTAACTCCGCCAAGGCACTAAAAAAGTAGTCGGGCGGGAACAGGTCGGGGTGCCTCATTTGCTCATACTTGCGTTACTGATACTTGCGATATGCCTTCATGATTCTCGGTTGACAGAAAAAGATGGGGAACATTGGGGAAGGGTAGAGAATAATCTGTGTTAGGCGGAATATGAATTTTGCCAATCTAACGGTTAGGAGTAAACGATATGGGCGAATATCAATACGTTACTACCGGTGAATGCTGTGCAGCCAATGGGGCGGGCATACCCGTATCCCAAAGAATGGATGGCGTTCAAATCAAATGCCGCACCTATGGTGCGTTCACCATCCCTGAGGATACCGAAGTGGGAACAGTCTTTTCCTTGGTGAATTTGAATGTGGATACCAGGGGATACAAAAAACCTTGCGTTAAGGTGGAGTTTTTAAGCAATATCCTCACCGATACTGCCACCGCCACCTTGAATTTCCAGTTGTTCCGGCAATGCAACGGACAGCTCAGCCCTGTACCTGCAAGCGCGGTTTGGACCTTCAGCAGAGCTGTGGCTACTGCCGATGAGGCCAATTCCTTTGGGTTTGCCGTCTGCGATTGCGACAACTGCAATTGCGGCTGCTGCAACTACAGTGTGGTAGCAACCGTGGTGGGTGCCGATACTACCGGAACGGTCACGGTTAACAACGCAACCCTGATCGCAACGGTTGTAGAGGACGCAGATTGCTAAACTTGAAGAAAGAGTCACGATAAAGCACAGCCGCCTGTATTACACAGGCGGCTGTGTGACGTTATCTGTCAAGGCAGGTGTAAAGAACATTACGCACCCGCGGCTGGTAATAGGTCTCCTGGGGATTTAACATATGGTGGGCGTAGACCATAGCCACCTTGCGCTCCGTGTCCATATACACAGATGCGCCGGCTGCGCCGCCCCAGCCGAATTCTCCGGCGCCGCCGGTATAGCCGACAACGGCTCGGTCTAAGGTTGTCCGCACGCCCAGTCCGTAGCCATAGCCCCGCAGGTTGGACCAGGTGAGATCTGCCAGCTGCTGTGCATTGAGCTGATTGGTCTTCAGCAATTCAACAGTGCCGGGGGAGAGAATCCGCTCTCCGGTGGCACCCAGACCGCCGCAGGCAAGGGCGGAGCAGAACTTGATATAGTCCCGAATGGTGCTGACAATGCCCGCGCCGCCGCTGTCATATTCCGGACCAAACACCAGATGGTTGCCAAGTCTCACGTTTTCTGCGTGTCCGTCTTCGTCCCGATATGCGCCGGACTGGAGCGCAACCAAATCAGCTTGCTGCCCGTCTATCCAACGGTACTGCTGTGCCATCTCGTTGCCGATTGGCTGGTAGTGATAGCAGGTTTTCTGCATATCCAGCGGGTCAAAGATGTTCTCCTGCATATACTGGCTGAACCGCTTGCCGGAAATCACCTCAACCACTGCAGCCAGTACGTCATGGGAGAGGCTGTACTGCCAATGCTCACCCGGCTCAAAGCTCAGAGGTTCTTCTGCTAAGCATTTTACAACACTCAGTGTATTCATTTTGCCGTCTGTGCGCTTTTTTGCCTTTTCAATTGCGGGGACAGCAGTGCCGTAGGTGGCCAGACCGGAGGTCATTGTAAACAGATGCCGCAGCGTGATGGGATTTTCTGCTTTTTTGATGTCGCCGTCCGGGGTGCGGACGGTCATATCCCGAAACTCCGGAATGAATTCGTACAGGGGGTCGTCCAGCAGGAAAAATCCCTGTTCGTACAGCTGCAGTGCCGCGGTTACCGTGGCGGGCTTGCTGCAGGAGTAGAGGTTAATCATATGGTCACAGGTAAAGGGCACCTTATTTTCTACATCAGCATAGCCGGACTGGTAGGAAAAAGCCTCTTTTCCATCCACATAGACCACAGCTCCGTTGCCGGGGATTCGCCAATCGGTTAATCGGTCCATCAGCTTGCGCATAGGTTCAAAGTTCATAAGTACATTCCTTTCTGTGTGGGGATTTTACCATATTTCTGCGTTATCCTTGCGGAACTCCGAGGGGGTCTGGCGGAAAAACTCACGAAATCTTCTGGAGAAGTAGAACTGGTCGCCAAAACCCAGCATCTGGCTGATTTGACTGATGGGAAGGGTTTTGTCCATCAGCAGCTGTTTGGCTTTGATGAATACCAGCTTGTCAATATATTTACCGATGGAGATTCCCGTTTCCTTTCGGAAATGGGTACGCAGCTTGCTCTCGGAAACAAAAAATACATTTGCAATCTGAGAAATGCTCAGCTGGATGCTCAGGTTGTTGCGGATATAGTCCATAGCCCGCTGCACAAGGGGACTGTATTCCCGCAAGGGAAGGGTAGCAGAGCATTGCTGAAGACAGGTCAAAATGCTATGGTACAGGCAGGTTTTTGCGTATAGCAGGTCGGTGTAATTACCGGATTCAATGCACAGCATCAGTTTATCCAGTATTTCGACAGGATAGGGGATGCGGCATATTTGGCCGATGGCAGAGAGCAGGTCAAGACCGTCTGATGCAGTCAGAGTCACGTGAAAATACAGCTTGGACAATAATTGGGTGCAGCAGTAGTCAAACCGGAAATTGGAGGGCACCAGATACATATAACCCGGCTGCAGCTTTACAGTTTGCCCCTCGTGCCGCAGAAAACCTTCGCCGGAGCGGACAAAGTACAAGCGGGTAAAATCATTGCAGACGTTTTTGTGCTGCCACCGGTGGTCCAAATCCACATAGGCACCGTGATATATTTCCAGCTTCAGATTGTGCATACGTTCAAAATTATACGTCATAAAAATCATTTTCTCCATATTTACAATCGGAAATAACATATGTATTGCTGGGAACAGAAGATATAATAATGACGGAAAGTGAATATCACATTTCCCTACCAGTATAGCACAAGAAATGGAAAAATCAAGCAGTAAAGGAGAAATACTATGTCCAGCTATGTTACCAAAAAGACCCCTGGCGATAGCACTTGGTTTGTACATGACCGCTTCGGAATGTTCATTCATTTTGGCCTGTATGCGATGCCCGCCCGTCACGAGTGGGTGATGACCACAGAGAAAATGACCCAGGAGCATTATCAGCGGTACTTCGACCTGTTTAACCCTGATATGTTCGATGCCCGTCAGTGGGCAAAGGCCGCTAAGGAAGCCGGTATGAAGTACGCCGTGCTGACCGCCAAGCACCACGACGGCTTCTGTATGTTTGATTCTAAGTACACCGATTTTAAGATTACCAACACCCCCTTTGGCCGTGATTTGGTGAAGGAGTACGTGGAAGCCTTCCGGGCTGAGGGCTTGAAGGTGGGTATCTATTATTCCCTGCTGGACTGGCATCACCCCGAGTTCACCATTGACGAGCGTCATCCTATGCGGGATGATCCCAATGCGGCGGAGATAAACAAGACCCGGGATATGAAGAAGTATGCCCAGTATATGCGGGATCAGGTTGCTGAACTGCTGACTAACTATGGTGATATCTGCATTCTCTGGTTTGACTTCTCTTATACCCACGCCGACCCGGTACGCTATCCCCATTTGGCGGGAAAAGGCAAGGACGATTGGGAATCTGAAGAGCTGATTGCGCTGGCACGGAAGCTGCGCCCCGGTATCCTCATCGATAACCGTGCCGGCATTGAGCAGGATTTGGCGACCCCGGAGCAGAACCAGCCGGAGCAGTGGCCCCGTCACGAGGAAACCGGCGAGCTGCTGGTTTGGGAGGCCTGCCAGACCTTCTCCGGCTCCTGGGGCTATTTCCGGGACGAAATGAGCTGGAAGTCCCACAAGATGCTCGTGGAAATGCTGTGCAAGACCGTTTCCCTGGGCGGCAACCTGCTGATGAATGTCGGCCCCTGCGCCCGGGGTTATATGGACAAGCGGGCAACCTCGGCGCTGGGCGCATTCAGCGAGTGGATGAAATACAATTCCCGCTCCATTTATGGCTGTACAATGGCAGAGCCTGAGTTTAAGGCGCCCACCGGTACTGTGCTGACCCAGAGCGAAGACGGCAAGCGGCTGTATATCCACCTGCTGTCCTACCCCTTCTACTGCTGCGTGATGCCCAATATGGCAGGTAAGGTGAAGTATGCCCAGTTCCTCCACGACGGCAGCGAAATTCAGTTCAGTGAGGCAAGACCCCGGGATATGATTGGCTCCCATTACTTAAATATGGAAGGTCCTGTCTACTTCCGTCTGCCCACCGTGCAGCCGGATATGCTGGTGCCCGTCATTGAGGTGTTCCTGAAATAAACGATACCCCCAAGCGCTGAAAGGCATTGGCCTTCAGCGCTTGGGGGATATTTTGCTTATAAATGAAACATTATTGTTTGAAAACAAACATACTCGGTGTCTTTCTTATGGTATACTGATGCTACAAAGGAAAGGAGGGAGCGTCTATGATTGCAGAAGGCTGCCAAGGAAAACCCAGAACGCCCACCATTATTGAAAAGGTTTGTCCCCAGTGCGGGCACGAAATAGAGATGTTCTCCATTGACACCCAAATGCCCTGTGAGCATTGCGGCTTTGTTGCCTACAACGATACCCTCAGCTGCGTCCAGTGGTGCGCCTACGCCAAGCAGTGTGTGGGAGAGGAGATGTACAACGCGATGATGGAAATCGCCGCCAACGGAAAGAGAGGGGAGCGTAATGACAAGACGAATCATACACATAGACGAGAAGCTGTGTAACGGCTGCGGACTGTGCGCAAAAGCCTGCCACGAGGGCGCAATCGCCATTGTAGACGGCAAGGCAAAGCTCCTGCGGGACGATTACTGCGACGGTCTGGGTGACTGTCTGCCCGCCTGTCCTGCCGGCGCAATCCGCTTTGTGGAGCGGGAGGCGGCAGCTTATGACGAGGCGGCGGTGAAAAAGCACCTTGCAAGCAAATGCCAGGCCTGCTCTACAGAATCCGCTTGCGCCTCTCGGCTTGGAAACTGGCCGGTGCAAATCAAGCTTGCGCCGATTAACGCCCCACACTTTGACGGCGCGCACCTGCTGATTGCTGCAGACTGCACCGCTTTTGCCTACCCCCGCTTCCACGAGGAGTTTGTGGGCGGCAGAGTCGTGCTGGCGGGCTGTCCCAAGCTGGACGGGGTGGATTACAGCATAAAACTCACGGAAATACTCAAAAATAATGATATTCGCAGCATCACCCTCACCCGTATGACGGTGCCCTGCTGCGGCGGACTCAGCTACGCCACCCAGACAGCAATCGAAAACAGCGGCAAGCAGATTCCGCTGAATGTGATTACAATCAGCCCCGATGGGAAAATTACCGGATAAAGGAGTGTTATTATGGGATATTTGAAAGGAAAAACCGTATTGATTACCGGCGGTGGCCGGGCGGTACTCAGTGACGGCAGCTGCGGCTCCATCGGCTACGGAATCGCAACCGCCTTTGCCAAGGAGGGCGCAAATCTGGTGCTCACCGGGCGCAATGTTGCCAAGCTGGTGCAGGCCAAGGAGGAGCTGCAGCGGCTCTACGGCGTGGAGGTGCTGATTGTGCAGGCGGACATTTCCGCCGGGGCAGACAACGAGGCGACTGCGGGTGAGGTGGTGCGTCAGACGGTGGAAAAATTCGGCGACATTCACGTGCTGATTAACAACGCGCAGGCATCCGCCTCCGGTGTGACCCTTGCTGACCACACCACCGAGCAGTTTGACCTGGCGGTGTACTCCGGTCTTTATGCCACCTTCCATTATATGAAGGCCTGCTATCCCTATCTGGCAAAGACCAAGGGAAGTGTTATCAACTTTGCCTCCGGCGCAGGCTTGTTCGGCAATTTCGGGCAGAGCGCCTATGCCGCAGCCAAGGAGGGTATCCGGGGCTTAACCCGTGTGGCGGCAACGGAGTGGGGGAAAGACGGCATCAATGTGAATGTGGTCTGCCCCATTGCCTGGACTGCCCAGCTGGAAGCCTGGTCGCAGGCAAACCCCGAGGCCTTTAAGGCCAACGTAAAAATGCCCCCGATGGGTCATTTCGGCGACGCGGAAAAGGAAATCGGCAGAGCCTGCGTGGCCCTTGCCTCTCCGGACCTTAAGTATATGAGTGGTGAAACCCTCACCTTAGAGGGCGGAATGGGTTTGCGCCCCTAAAGTTGAAAAATCCGGAGAAACTGCTATAATATAGAAAAACGCCGAAAGGAGCCGCCTATGGAGCAGTATCTGTTTGTTTTGCGAAACAGTCCTTTCTTTCAGGGGATGACCGACGAGGAAATTCTCTCCGTGCTGCACTGCGTCAGCGCCGTCACCCTGCAGAAGGAAAAGGATTCCTATATTTTCCGGGTGGGAGACAGTGCGCAGGCGATGGGTCTGGTGCTTTCGGGGAGTGTCTTGTGTGTGCAGGAGGACCTGTGGGGACACAGGAACATTGTGGACCGTATTGGCGTAGGGGAGTGCTTTGCAGAGCCATTTGCGGCAACTCCCGGCGCGGTGCTGAATATGAGCGTGGTGGCGGCAGAGGATTGCGAAATTATGCTGCTGAATATTGAACGCTTTATGCAGACCTGCCCCACCGCCTGCGCCCACCACAGCCGTCTCATTCGCAATCTGGTGTCGGTTATGGCGCGGAAGGTGCTGACCCTGGGCAGCAAGATTACCCATATGGGCAAACGGAACACCCGGGAAAAGCTGCTGTCTTACCTGTCGGCGGAGTCTATGCGCCAGGGCAAGCTCAGCTTTACCATTCCCTACGACCGGCAGCAGCTGGCAGATTACCTGTGTGTGGAGCGGGCGGCGATGTCCGTGGAGCTGAGCAAGCTCCAAAAAGAGGGGTATCTGAAAACCAACCGCAACCAATTTGAACTGTTCACCCAACTGGAAGTATAAAGAAAAACAGCTGACGAAAGTCAGCTGTTTTTTGTTAAACCAGGGTGATTTTCTCCATCACCGCGCCCACAGCCTGCGCCATAGCGGCAAAACCGAAATCGGTAGGGTGGACGCCGTCCACAGTGCCGTCGCTTCCACACAGGGCGGTAAGCGCCTCGCCGGTAATCAGGTATACGTTTTTATCGCCGGCGTTTATGGCATTTTTGTAGGTCTTTTTGATGATCTCCAAACGCAAGCTGTCGTCTTCGTTAAGAATGTGCTTGGGTCGCGACATAATGATAATGGGTATCTCCGGGTGGGCCTGCCGGATAGCCTTGAACATCTTCTCGTGGGTTTGCGCCAGATATTCCGGCGTGGGTGCGTTGTGGTCATAGTCAAGCACAAAAGCGGACATTTCCAGCCCTTGAATATATGCAACGATTTCGTCCTCTGCCTTTGCGCTGCCGGAAAAACCAAGGTTAATATAGTCACAGTTGAATCTTCTGGAGAGGATACTGGGGTAGCAGGAACTCGGTCTGGACGCGCAGCCGCCCTGGGTGATGGACGAGCCGTAGTACACCACAGGCTTTGTATTTGCGTAGGGAGGAGCCGCTTTCACCACCGCGTCCTTTTGCAGACCGATAGAAAGGGATATTACATTGCTGTACAGGGGGAAATTGATGGTAATTTCCCGCATCTGGCAGGTGCCAAACTCGCAAATACTTTCATATCCGTCCTTTATGTCCGTAGGTGGCATAAAGGTTTTTGTGTACTGTCCGGAAACGTACATATCGAATCCGGCTGACCCGGCAAGGGGAAAGTGAGAGCTTTTATAGATAGAGTCCATTTTTGCGGAGATGGCGATGTATGGGCTGTCGGTGACAAATCGCACCCGGCCACCGGCGGTATTGGCGTGGAGATGCAGTACATTTTTGCTGACGGATTTTGCTATACCCTCGGGAAGCCGGCGGTATTTGCCATCGTCCTTGTATACGCCGTATACCCGAAAAGGCGGGGTGTCCGCATCATAGAAAACAATATCGTCCTTGCCAAGGGTAGTACTGACAGCAAGGTTTTTGTCAATTTTTGAAATGTCGCTCACAGAGCATCACCTGACCTTTCTGCTGACAGCATATCACAAGCGAAAGCCTTTTGCAAGATTAATCGGGGAATTCCTCGTCGCCGTGGATGGCCATCCACGCGTTGGCCACCTCATAAGACTCGTAGTCCATATCGGCCATCGTGTTGGTGTGCAGAACAATGCCCTCTGCCTCACCGGCAATCAGCTTGTCCCGGTACCAATCCAGCTGCCAGGATACTGCCTCACCGGTGGCGGGCTTGGATTCGCCGAAATTCCAGAGGTAGCAGCCGAACATACGGCGCTTACCTGCGGTGAGCTTTTTGAAAACTTCGTACTTTTCGGGAACGAGGGGTACATCGCATTCCTTCCAGGTCCACATAATCACGCCGTCAAAGGGCTCAATGCACTTCTTCAGCCGCTCGTCTGCTTCGGGGTCAAGACCGAATTCGTGGGTGTAGAGCACCATCCACATATCCAGCTTGCGCACATTGTTGTTTTGGAACTTTTCCCGGAATTTCCACAGTTTTTCTACAATGGCATCTACTTTTTCTTGGGGTGTTTGAAAAATAAAATCGTCAAATACCACGCAGCCAAAATTGGGGAAATCCTTAGCCTCTTCAATGAGGTCATCAATGAGCTGGGGATTTCTAACCGCGCGGTAGCATTCCCAGCCGACCTGCCGCAGGGTAATAAAGGACTTGTTGTACTGCCGGCGGTTTAGATTATGACCTACCGGCACCATAAAGGTATTCCGGATGCCTAAGTACAGACAGGCCTCCATTGCGGTCATACGGGAGCAGCCTTCATTTCCGAACCGGTTGTTGTATACACCTTCGGGGTGGCCCCACAGCCAGAATTTTTCACGCAGTAACATTCTTGCGTCCTCCTTGCCTTTTAAATAATGATATGGTAGAATATAGATATTCTACTTAAACAATAGCAGTAAATGCGTTTGTTTTCAATGAAATATCGGGTAAAGAATATGGACTTTTGCGTATGAAAAATATATATCACTCTTCTGTTTGCAAATACATAAACCGTATTCAGCTCTTTCTGCAGCTTTATGGCTACGCCAACGTCAGCAATCAGTGGCGCGGCACGGTAC
This sequence comes from Faecousia sp., assembly GCA_045635645.1. GTDB lineage: Bacteria > Bacillota > Clostridia > Oscillospirales > Oscillospiraceae > Faecousia. The sequence continues at coordinate 23,395 of JAZTWB010000025.1, forward strand.
ACAATCCCGCCTGCTCCCGCCTTTACTACGTCAAAAGTGGCTCTGCCTGTATCACAACGGCTGACAATGTCCGGCATACCTTGCGCGCCGGGCGGTGGTATCTGCTGCCTGCCCGCTGCTCATTTACCTATGGCTGCGAGGAAGAGATGGAGCATATCTATTTCCACCTGAAGCTTTGCGATTTCGACGAAATCGATTTACTTTCCGCTGCCGGGCAGCCCCTTTCTCTCTGCCTGCCGGAGATGTACGCCCAGGAGCTTATGGCGTATATGGGGCTTGACGATGTGCATAGCGGACTGAATGTGAAGCAGCTGGTCTACGGGGTGGTTTTGCGGTTTGTGGAGCATTTCCGCCTGCCCGTGGAAAGAAGTGACTATTCCCCGTGTATCTACCATTCCCTGCGCTATATCAAGCAGAATCTCTCGGTGAAGCTGACCATTTCGGAAATTGCGGAAAATGTGTTTGTTTCAAAAAGCACGTTAACGAAAAGCTTTCAAAAAGAACTGGGTATGTCCGTCAATGCGTATGTGACGGAGGCGGTAATGTCTGAAGCCGGCAGAATGCTGCTGACAAGCAATGTATCTATTTTGGCGGTCAGTGAGAAATTCGGGTTTTCCGACCAGTTCTATTTTTCCCGGCGCTTTAAGGAGAAATTCGGCGTATCCCCCCGGGATTACCGGAAAAACAGATACATATAAAACCCCCCTGCCTCCCGAGGAAGGCAGGGGACCTTATTATGCGTTATCTAAGCAACTGCGCAGGCGATTAGGCCTTGGGCAGCAGGTTTTCGTTCACGTTCCAGCAGACGTAGTAGGTACCGATCTGGCCGGCAACAACGAATTCCTTAGCGTAGTCCTTCTTCAGAGCGGTGATCTCGTTGGTGGGAACATCGTCGATCAGCAGCCAGGAGCCGTTCTTGAAGTTGGTCAGCATGTTGTTAGCATCGTCGGACAGGTAGCACTTGATTTCCTTCATAGTGACCTTATCAGCATCGTGATAGGTCTCGCTCTTCTTCAGAGTGATGACGGAGTCGTGCTCCCAAGCGGAGATGGTGTAAGCGCCGTTGCAGATGTAGGTCTCAGGCTTGGTAGCCCAGCCTTCCTGCTCCACAACATCCTTGCGGACGGGGAAGTAGGTGGGGAATGCCAGCAGCTCGTTCCAGTAAGCAACAGCATTGTTCAGAGTGACCTCCAGGGTCTTGTTGTCAACAGCCTTAACAGCCAGGTTAACAGCAGTGGTGTCGGTTTCAGCCTCAGTGCCGTAGCCCTTGATGACGTCGAACATATAGCCGTAGTCAGCGCCCAGCTTGTTGGAGGCAGCGCGCTTCCATGCGAACTCGAAGTCAGCAGCGGTCATGGCCTTGCCGTCAGACCACTTCAGACCGTCCTTCAGAGTGTAGGTGTAGGTAACGGTGCCGTCTTCGTTAACCTTACCCTCGGGCAGCTCGGTAGCGCAGTCAGCAACCACGCTCAGAGTGCCGTCAGCATTCTGCTGCCACTTAGCCAGACCTGCGAACAGGTGAACCAGCATAGTAGCGCCGTCAACAGCGGAGTTCAGAGCAGGATCCAGAGTGTCGGGCTCGGAAGCCAGGCAGACGGGCAGGGAGTCGCCCTTGCCGTCAACAGTGGTGCCCTGGAAGTACTTGTAGCCCAAGGGGATGGAGTAGAAGCCCTTCACCTTGTCGCTGATCATGTACAGGTCAGTGTAGTAGTAAACAGGAGTCAGACAGCCGGTTTCCATCAGCATATCTTCTGCCAGGTGCATCATGGAGTAACGCTTCTCTGTGTCGGAGCACTTCTTGATCTCGGAGATCAGCACGTCATAGGTCTCAGCCCAGGTGCCCTTCTCGACCTTGATGTTCAGGCCGTAGGAGGTCAGGTCCAGATCATAGATCTTCAGATCCTTGTGTGCGCCCTTGCCGTACTGAACGTCGTTGTTGCCGGAACCAGAGATCCACATATCCAGGAAGCAGATGGGATCGGTGTAGTCAGCAACCCAACCGTTACGGGCGACAGAGTACTGGCCGTCCTTACGGGTGTTCAGGAAGGTGTTCCACTCCTGGTTTTCCATGGTCATGGTGATGCCCACGGTTGCCAGAGCGCTCTGGATGTCCTCGCCGATGGCCTTGTGGCCCTCGTTGGTGTTGTACAGGTACTTCAGAGTGGGAGCGTTGGTGAACTTGGTGCCGTCGAAGTCGTAGTACTTCTTCAGGATCTTAACAGCCTCGTCAAAGTTCTTCTGGAAGTCAGCCTTGTCGACGCTGAAGTAGCCCTTGCCGCCGTTGGAGTTCAGAGCGAAGTTGCCACCGTTGTTGTCGGCCATGCCGTCAGCAACGAAGGTGTTAGCGGGCTTTTCACCGGCCTGGGAGACGGACTCAACGATGTAGTTGCGGTCCAGCAGCAGGCCCAGAGCGTAACGGATCTCAGCATTGGCAGCTTCGATCTCTTCGGGGGTAGTGGGTTTGACAGTTGCAGTGGAAGCGCCGGTCTTACCTTCGTCTACGGGAGGCTTCTTGCCACAGGCGACCAAGCTCAGAACCATCACAACAGCCAGAAGCAGTGCAATCAGTTTCTTCATCTTATTTCTTTCCCTTCTTAAAATTTAGTTGGAAATGCTTTTCCATTTTATATTCATACCCGTTTTTGGTACGGCACACCAAAAACAGGGACGAACCAAATCAGTTAATCTCCCCGGCTCTGTGGCAGGCCACAAAGTGGTTGGCAGACACTTCCTTCAGCTCGGGCATAGCCTCTGCGCAGGCATCGCAAGCGTAGGGGCAGCGGGTGCGGAAGGGGCAACCGGAGGGAGCGTTCAGGGGGCTGGGAATATCGCCGCTGAGCACAACCCGCTGGTTGGCTCTTGCCACCTTGGGATCGGGCACGGGAACGGCGGACATCAGGCTCTTGGAGTAGGGGTGCAGGGGATGGTCGTAAATCTCCTTGGCATCTGCCAGCTCCACCAGCTTACCTAAGTACATAACCGCAATCCGGTCGGAGATGTGACGGACCACCAGAAGGTCGTGGGCGATGAACAGATAGGTCAGATTCATCTCACGCTGCAGGTCGTCAAACATATTGATAACCTGTGCCTGAATGGAAACGTCCAGCGCGGAAACAGGCTCGTCGCAGACCACAAACTCGGGATTGGTTACCAGAGAGCGGGCAATGCCGATGCGCTGACGCTGACCGCCGGAGAACTCGTGGGCATAGCGGCTGGCGTGCTCGGAGTTCAAACCGACTTTAGCCATCATTGCCAGAATCTTTTCTTCCCGCTCTTTCTTATCGGCATACATTTTGTGAATGTCCAGAGGCTCACCGATAATATCCGAGACGGTCATTCTGGGGTTCAGCGAGGAATAAGGATCCTGGAAGACCATAGCGGTCTTTTTGCGGAACTCTGCAATGTCCTGCTTGGTAGCAATCTTTTTGCCCTTAAACCAGACCTCACCGGCGGTGGGCTTATACAGATGCAGCAGCGTGCGGCCAACGGTGGTCTTACCGCAGCCGGACTCGCCAACAAGACCCAGGGTTTCGCCCTTGCGAATGGCAAAGGAAACATCGTCTACGGCCTTTAACGGCTTGGAGGAGAACATACCGGTGCTGATGTCGAAGTATTCCTTCAGGTTTTTGATTTCAATCAAATTCTCTACATTACTCATACTTCTTCACCGCCCTCCATATCGTTCTTTACATTGACCCAGCAGGCTGCGGCGTGGTTCTCATTGATCTCCATACGGGGGCAGCGCTCCCGCATACAGATTTTCATTGCAGCATCGCAGCGGGGTGCGAAGGGACAGCCGGCGGGCATATTCAAAAGGTCAATGGGCGTACCGCTGATGGGCTCGAGCTTCTCGTCGTCGTTGTTGACGGTGGGAATCGACCGCATCAGACCCTTGGTGTATTCGTGGCGGGGATTGTAGAAGATTTCGTCAGCAGTACCCTGCTCACAAATAGAGCCGGCATACATAACGATCACTTCGTCACACATCTGCGCCACAACGCCTAAGTCGTGGGTAATCATAATAATTGCCATTCCCAGTTCCTTCTGCAGGCTCTGCATCAGCTCCAGAATCTGGGCCTGAATGGTTACGTCCAGTGCAGTGGTGGGCTCGTCAGCGATGAGAATATCCGGCTCGCAGGCAAGGGCCATTGCAATCATAACTCTCTGACGCATACCGCCGGAGAATTCAAAGGGATACTGCTTCATCCGCTTCTCCGGCTCGTTAACGTTTACAAGGCGGAGCATTTCCACGGCCCGATCCCAAGCCTGCTGCTTGTTACGGGGCGTGTGGAGCATAATGGCCTCCATCAGCTGGCGGCCGATGGTGTAGGTGGGATTCAGGGAGGTCATGGGATCCTGGAAGATAATGGAAATCTTGTTGCCGCGAATGGTCTTCATAACCTTTTCGCCGGCGCCGACCAGCTCCTGACCGTCCACCTTAATGGAGCCGGAAACAATCTTGCCGTTCTTTTCCAGAATCTGCATAACAGAATAAGCGGTAACGGATTTACCGGAGCCGGATTCGCCTACGATACCCAGCACCTTACCGCGCTCCAGATTAAAGGATACGCCGTTGACCGCATTAACAGTACCCGCAGGGGTGGTAAAAGCAGTGTGCAAATCGCGCACTTCAAGCAATGCCATAACTTAACGTTCCTTTCATTAGTGCTTCAGCTTGGGATCAAATGCGTCGCGCAGACCGTCACCGAACAGGTTTAGAGACAGAACGATGAGGCTGATTACAACAGCGGGGATCACAAGGCGGGAGGGGTAAGAATTGATACCGTTGAGGGCATCGGAGGCAAGACTGCCCAGAGAAGGCATAGGCGCGTTAACACCCAGACCCAGGAAGGACAGGTAGCTCTCGGTGAAAATTGCGGAGGGAATCTGCAGAGCGGTGGAGATAATGACCACGCTGATGCAGTTGGGAATCAGGTGCTTTCTGATAATCCAGCCGGGCTTTGCGCCGGCGGACTTGGCGGCCAGTACGTACTCCTGCTCCCGCAGAGAGAGAATCTGTCCGCGAATCAGACGGGACATAGACACCCAGTACAGAAGGGCAAACACGAAAAACAGGCTGATCATATTGGCGCCCAGACTGGCAAGGATGGTGCCGTCAATGGCATCGCCCAGAGCGACCTTCATAACGGATGCCAGCAAAATGACCATCAGTGTGTCGGGCAGGGAGTAGATAATATCTACGATACGCATAATCACAATATCTACCTTGCCGCCGATATAACCGGCAACAGAGCCCTCGGTCATACCGATAATCAGCACGATGATACTGGCGAAGAAGCCGACGGCCAGAGAGATTCTCGCGCCGTAGACCACACGGATAAAGTAATCACGACCCTGTGAGTCCGTGCCAAAAATGTGGGGGAACACGGAATAACCCTCGTCAATCCATCCTTGCTCGGTGGTGCCGTAGGTGAAGGGTGCAAGGTTATTAAAGGACGGGTCTACCGGACGACCGGGGGTAACGCCCAGCATCTGGTCATAGGAGTAGGGCCAGAACATCGGCAGGAAAATAGACGTCAGCGTGATCAGCACCACAATAAAAAAGCTGACGGTGGCAATCTTGTTCTTCAGAAGGCGCTTTACGCCGTCCTTAAAGAAGGTGCTGGAGGGGCGCATTTGCACCATATATTCTTTTTCTGCGTCTGTGGCGGGGATGAAATCATCCACATCTACGTGCATAGAGGGGAAGGGAAATTTCTTTAACTGCATGGATGCGCCTCCTTACTCCAGAGTAATTCTGGGATCCACGACCTTATACATAATGTCGCTGATCAGATTCATAATAACGATTAAGGTTGCCAGCACGATGGTGGTTCCCATAATCAGGGGGTAGTCGCGGTCGGTAATAGAGCTGACGAAGGCTCTGCCGATGCCGTTAACGGCAAAAATCTGCTCCACAACAAGAGAGCCTGTAACGATGTAGGCCAGCATAGGTCCTAAGTAGGTAATTACGGGAATCAGGGAGTTCTTCAGCGCGTGGCCAAAGATGATCTTTGCCCCGGATACGCCCTTGGCGCGGGCGGTACGGATGTAGTCCTGACCCAGAACGTCCAGCATAGAGGAACGGGTCAGACGGGTGATGTAAGCGGTGGGGTACAGGGCCAGGGTGATTACCGGCAGAATAAATCCGCCTTCCATTGCGCCGTTGGCAGGCACCCAGTTTAACTTCAATGCAAACAAAAGCAGCAACAGCGTGCCCATAATAAAGGAGGGCATAGAAACGAAAGCTGTTGTGACGACCATAATAATCTTGTCGATAACTTTGTTCCGCCGCAGTGCAGCCACAGAACCCAACACGATACCAATGGCGGTGGCGCAACCTGCTGCAATCAGACCCAGCCGCACAGATACCTTCATACCGTCGGCAATGATTTCCATAACGGTACGGCCGCGGTTTTTCAGGGACGGGCCGAAATCAAGACGGGTCACAATATCCTTAAGATATGTGGTGTACTGTTCAAAGACCGGCTTGTCCAAGCCGTATTTTGCATTCAGAGCGGCTTCTGCTGCCTCTGAAAGAGCCTTCTCTCCCAGGAAGGGACCGCCGGGCACGGCACGGGTGACAAAGAAGGTCACGGTAATGACGATCCAGACCGTCAAAACAGCCAATGCAAGTCGTTTTAAAATGTATAACAAAGTTTTGGAATTCATACTGCCATTCCTTTCTCCAGTAAGAACCCCCTTGGCCTGAGGCTGTTGGCCATAGGCCGGTTTAGGCTACGAGGGCATCATAATAATTACATAGTATAACACAACTCTTTTCCGATTTCAACACTATAAGCCGGAAAAATCGCTTTTGTAAAGGCTTTTTTTGTTTTTTGCAGAAGGAACAATGCCTGCAGCCTGCAAAATCGCGGGAGGATTCTGCGGTTTTGGACGGGAAATCGGTCGCCTGCAGCTGCTTGAGAAGAGACGTTTTGTGCTGCTTGAGGATGTGTTGGCCGGTTCTGTTTCGGAAGCAAACGAATGCCTGTGCTCTGAGATTCGGAGAAAACATTATAACACTCTGGAACGTATCGACCTGTTCGCAGTAAAGTCCGTTATATACGCAAAAACACCACGCCAAACTCTTGAATGCCATGGCCTCGGGAGGTGGACAGAATGAATACATATGGATAAAGTGGACTAAATAGCACCAAAATCACGAATAAAAATACATTATGTGTCAGTTGGTATACAGTGTTTCGTCGTAATTCAAGATTTATTCAAGATGAAAGTGTTGCGGGTAACGCAGGTGTTGCGGGCTACCCGGCACAAGAAAGGACGAAACTATGAAGTACTTATCAACCAGAGAAATGGCAGAAAAATGGGGCGTTTCCATAACTTTAATCAAGAGATTGTGTAATCAGGACAGAATCCCCGGAGCAGTATACAGAGAGGGCGTTTGGCGCATCCCAGAGGACGCAATCCGTGTGTCACGGACAGATTTGGAGCATACATCCGAGATCGAGTTGCCGGAACTGGCCAAAAAGCTGCAAAATCAGAAGAAAAAGCGGAATTTTCACGGTTTGTACGATTTTGCCGTTATTGACCTGACTTACTCCTCTTCCCGGATGGCAAGCGTCCGGCTGACAAGACAGCAAGTGGAAACCATCTTCAAAAAGGGCAAGATTCGGGAGGCCTTCGAGCCCTTCAAAGTCTCCGATGTGATCGAGGTGCTGAACCACATCCATTGCGTGGACTATATCCTTGACCACATAATGGAACCCCTGACCCAAAAGTTTATCCGTAAACTCCACCACCTCCTGATGACAGGCACCGTGGACGAGTATAAAGAGCAGGTGCGCCCCGGCGAGTACCGCACCGTCACATCCCGTCCCCGGGATCGCCAGCTTCTGCACCCGGATAAGATCCATTCCAGTCTGGGAGAGCTGATCACAAGCTACGAGCGCCAGACTGAAATTGAACGGAATCATATTCTGGATTTCCATGTTCGGTTTGAGGAGATATTCCCCTTTGAGGATGGAAACGGTCGTGTTGGCAGACTCATTCTATTTAAGGAATGCCTGCGCCACGACATTATGCCATTCATCATTGATGATAAGCGCCGATCCCGTTATCTCCGTGGTATCAAAGAGTGGCACGACGACCGCTATGAACTGGTGGATGTAGTCATGGAAGCCCAGGACCGCTTTGAAGCCCAAATCGAGCTCCAAAAGCTCTACGCTGCCAGCCGTCTCTACCTCCCCGCCGACTACAAGGAGGACTGAGCTATGGATATGAAGAAACTTTGCCCCGACGCAGATACAGTACTGGAGCTGCTGTACAATACCTATTACGAGCACGTCTGCACCAACGATACCGACGAGATCAAACAGGCATTCGATGACCTCTATAACGCCCTGTCCGATAAATCCCTGAAAGAAAAGGACGACATCATCGACCTGACCTGCAACCTCTGCCGCCTGCACCAACAATCCGGCTTCGTAGCCGCCCTCAAACTCGCCCACCGCCTCTCCTATGAACTCAACAATTAACTCCCCCCAACACAAAGGGCCGCCCGGTTTCCCTGGGCGGCCCTCGTAGTTAGACTTGCGACTTTGAAATTAATTCTTAATACTGTCCATAGGATTGCAAATGTGTGTGTAATTGCCCTGCATAGACTCGAGCCTTACCTAATTCACTCCAGTTAGCAGACAAGAGCTTGTCAATTGTACGAGCTCGTCTGAGATACATAATACGAGCAGCACGATCTGCAAGATAATAATCAAGATAAACATGACCCAACTTCGTGACGCACTGATAGTATTCTTGATCAGTATTCTTCTGATTTTCAAAAGAATCTTTACTTTCCTCCAAATATCGAATCGCGGATTGAGGATCATGCACGTCCGATAGATACTGGCCAAATAACCACAGCAGTGATGCATAAGACTTCGTTTGCTGTATGCCGGAATAGAGCTCTATCGTTTTAATGGCATATACTGCATCACTAAAGCCTTTTATAATGTCGTCCTTGTGCTTGGTGTCTAAAATATTGGAGTTATCAATATATTGCAGAATTCTTGCTTTTTGGTATTTCACATATGGGTGTGCCGTAACGCTTTCTGCTTCAGCACACTCCTTAATAAAGTCCGCATAGATCCCATCAAATTTAAAACGCCCAAAGTTTTCACAAGCTTCTTTTACAGTACTATATAGACGATACATTTTGGCTGCGGTTATTCTATCAATATCCGAGATTATCAACCAATCATTCATTATTTTGGCGAGACTAAACCGGGAAGCCATATCTTGTTGTAATTGCTCTAGTGAATTTTTAACTTGGTTTTGACGAGCGGTTATTTCTGTAGATAGTTTATTATATGTTTCTGCATCCGGGAGGAATCTTCCTACAATATACTTTTCTGCAAAACTATTCAGAGAATACTGCGTGTCTTTTTTTTCTAAGATCAGGAAACTGCATAATATATCAACAACGGCCTCTACATCGGGATAGGACTCTCCGGTTAACAAACAGATTGTGTTTATGTCAGTGCTGTTGCTTTGAATCACAGCGAAAACCTTTAAGACTTTATAAAAAAGGTCTGCGTTTTCAGAAAATGCGTTTTCGATATGTTCAAAAGTATCTTTGTACATGAATTCGCCGACGACTTCATATGTACTAGATGGGGTTTTACTAAGTGTTGAGCGCAAAGATTTCCATACATTGCTAGATGAAAATTCGGTTTTAAGGGTGCCGATTGTTGATAATTTACTACTTAACCGCCGTAAGCAAAGGACAAGCACAAGAGTGTTTCCTTTAGATAGGGACAATAATTCCGTTGTATCTTGATCAGACAAGGTAATATCAAGAGCATTTTCTTCTGAGTATGCATTAATAAAAGTTTTGCCCTCGGTTGATTCGAATCCTGCAAGTTTAAAATTCGTTTCGTATTCTTCGCTGTTTCGTGAGGTCAGAATGAATTGCATTTCAGAAGGCGTTCTTGTCTCGATAAAAGACTTTACTTTTTGTCGTTCTTCAAGAGAAAGCGTCTCTAAATTGTCAACAACAATTATGCCTTCTTCATGATATTTTCGTAAAGATTCAACACCAAGTGATGCGTGAATCAAACCAGCTAATTCATCGGTTGTTTCAAAATGATGACGCATGCCCCGTTCGACAAACTTTCCTGTTTCTGAGGCTAATGATAGTTTCCGCTTCTTAGCTGAAAAGAAAAGCATATACTTGGGAGTGTATTCATTTAGGGTTGTTTGGTCAAGCAAATCTCTCACAATTTGCTTCATTGTCTCAATAACTAAAGCAGTCTTTCCAACACCACCATAACCATAAATACAGAGAGAATGTTGCTTGCGTAGATCATCCGGCTTGCCATATACAAACTCTTTTATTTTTTCAATCTCTGTATCGCGGCAAACAATCCGTGTTTTTCCATAAGGTAATTCTGAAAAATTATGAATCTCGACAGGATTTTCGACCTTGCGTTGTTGCAAGGAGTTGACTTCGGCTATAAGTTGATCCTTGGTTTTTTGAAGAAAACAACTATCATCAAGAAATAGACAAACATCTTTCACAAAGGATAGTACCGGCACAAGGTGGGAATCTTCTAATGTGCGACAACCTGGGTGATCTAATTTGTTGCGGCAATAACGGTATAACTCCGCAATGGTGCAGTAAGCATTATAGGATCCAAAAAGAGAGTACAAGTCACTAAAGTATTCGGTGAAAGCAAAGGTTACGAGATTAAGCGCTCCAACCATAGGAATCTCTATATCGGTTGTAACGATTTCATCTGTCGAAGATACCGCAGTTTCAAATTTATGGTATGCATCTTTAAGCGTATGTTTCCGACACGCCCTCGTTAGCGTATCTTTAAGGAATTGAGGACTTGAGGGAGAAAGCAATGTATTCTTAGCGAGCATTGCTGTTTCAAAATCAACATCTGAGCTAAACGACGAGGTGATTTCTCTTGCAATATGCGTTCTAAAGGGAATTTCAAAGCCCATCAACAAGGTTCGAAAAGAATCGTGTTGTCTAATAGATAAATACATATTATTGTTTCCTTTCTCTGTCTTTTAGGAAAAAGTACAATTATTTTACTTCGTTTTCTAACCCTGCAAAGAACTCATCGTACTCGCACTTGTAAATTTTCTTTAATTCGATAATTACACTTGCACGAATGTTCGATTTGCCGGCTTCGTATTCGGCATAGGTTGTTCGTCCAATGTTGCATCCACGACGATGCGGTTCTGCTCAAAGCTTTTCCTGAGACAAACCGGCATCACTGCGCAGGCATTTCAGATTGTCACCCATATTACGATCCCTACGGATTTTCTGTTCCATAATTCACACCTTATATAGCATTCTTGATCAGGATTGGTTTCAAACTACCAATATGGTATGCAATATTGATGCAAAATATTGTCCGCGATACAGGTCGACTTTAGCGTATAGGAATACGTCTTTTTTGCGCTGCCATAAACTCCATATCTCCCAGTGTTTCCCTGTCGGTAAAATATTGTCCCTTTAGACTACCATCCTCTGAAATCGCAAGCATAGCCGTACCAAAATGGATTTCACTTCTATGGCGAAACTCAGATTTAGGTTGATTGATATAACAGCAGGTAAGCTGTTTCTCTCCTAGTATATCGTCAATAGATACAGAAAGGGACTTGCTTTTGCTTTCTTTGGTGCTGAAGATGACATTTATTGACAACAGTGTCTGTTTGATGTCGAGTGTTCCTTCTCGCACAATATTGTCATGGGTTGATATAAACGTACCTACATATTTGGTATGCAGCTTTGGTGTATTTTCCCACGGATTATAACGCCAAAGCTTTCGCTCATAAAGCGCTGTTAGGATAGTTGCTAGCCCAATTGCCTCCCCTGCATATCCGAATAACTCATATGCTGTTATGCTTGTAGCAATGCTGTCCCAGGCGAAAGCACAGCGAATGATAAACACTACAACGGCAATCCACATGACGATTTTGATCAGTTTTCCATATTTGTTATCCATATTCACAATCCTCGCATTAGGTGTAATCGTATTCAAAGAAATTGTATAGGTCATTAATGAAATTCGTGTACGCACGGACTTCTTTCTGCGTTGGACAAAGATCTTTTATTCCGTTAGCCTCCAGACTATTGAGTAGGATATGTTGGTTGTTGCGTAAATATCTAATTACTTCTTCAAAAACAAAACCGTAATTCGTATACTTGGTGAAATGTGCATCTGGAATATTCCACAGCAAGGACTCCAATCCAAAGGAAGAAACCTCGTCGGCACTGTTATATCCGCAATCGCTCATAAGGTGGCGCATTTTCTTGATGATGCGAACCATTTTCTTATAGTAATATTTAGTATGGACATTCTTTGTCTTTCCATTGGCAATGTGCTGTTTTGGGAAATTTCTAGTGACTGAACCATCATCTGCAAAAATTACAACACCATCTCGATAAGTTAAGTAATCCTGCAAATGGGATTTGTAAAAATAGTGCAAGGAAAGGCAGGGGACAGTATCTGCTTGTTTGCGATAGGTGTTCCCATCGACCCTAATAGATTTATTTCCACGATGCACCTGATACGCAAAACGATCTTTCAGTACTCGTTCCACAGCATCCTTTAGAGCCTTAGCTTCGTTTGATTTCTCTGCAGTGGAAGATGAAAAATTGGCACCAAAAGCATATTCGAAAAGGTCCTCACGGACAACCGCAATATCCACATCGCTTTCGTTGCGAACGCATGTGTTATTAGCATAGGATCCCTGAATGAAGATATGAACACGTTCTGTAGAGGATTTATTATGCATAGCAACGGCGTATGACAGAGTGTCACTTTCCAGTAGGCCGATATCCTTTTTATCAGCAGTGTATCCCAAGTCACTCAATGCGTCGCGGATCGCCTCGATTGCATGCTTACATTTTGCGTTTTCTGTCTCGCTTAGTGGAGCAGCATATGCTTTTAAAGTTGGTTCTTTAAATTTCATTAGTATCTCTCCGTTTCTGTCTCGTTATTAATGTTCGGTCCTTTTCTCGAATGCCTATATCGTAGATATCCGCTACGTTGCCAAAGAACGTCCTAAATGGGTTTTGCTTCTATCTTTCCGGCATACAGGCATTTAATATTATTGTTTTCATATGCGTCTACTCCTGCTGTGAAATGACACGTTTTTAAGTAGATTTCCTTTTGGTTAGCGGAAAAGAATGAGACTGGGATGCTACAGATTGTTTTTGGTATGGGATTGGAACGGCGACAATAGGACTTTTACTTTATGCTAATACCCAAATAATTCTCCAGCATGTTCCGATATTGGAATGTAAATGGTGCATCTTCGCCGTATCCCGGAATTATGCGGGAGAAAAGTTGATTACCAAGTAAATAACCATAGTAGTGCGCCAACTTAGGACCAACAGTTTCTAAGTGGCAGATGTGCGAAGTAACATCCTCGTATCGTTCCTGTTGCACTGGTGTCAGCGAAGCGTAAAACTGCTCTTGCGTGCATTGTGCATTTTGATAATCCGGTAATCGTCTTGCCATGTCTTCCCGCAGGTATACCTCCGTATCCACATCCAAAAATGTCCGGCCAATGGGGTCAATAAAATGATCCCAATTTGCCTTGAGTCCGAGGAAGTAGGAAAATAACATTGCAGAACCGATTTGCTGATCAATGGCATTTACCAATTTTTCCACGGAGGGGGCAGTGCCCTCTGGTAACGTTTGCTCCAACCAAGAGAGAGTCTCTTTATAACGAGCTTGGTCTGCAGCAAAGTCTTCGAAATTTGATGCCATTACCTCCACCAGGGAAGCAACGATCTCCTTATAGCTGATTTCCTCAAAAAACTTGTTTGCTGATAACATAATTAACATCCTTTCGTATAAGCGTATAGCATAAAACTAATGCTATACGCTTATGTTACTGTGGATGTTTTGCAAATACAGTCGAAGGCTGTCGAATAATAATTTAAAAATTAGAAAGGAGACAATTTTTGTAATCTCCTTTCATGGGAACTGCATTATACGAGGTTGTTAATATAAGCATTTAGAATATCCGAAGCGGTCTTGCGTTGATTGGGAGTCAGAACGAGTAGCTTTTCTGTAATTTCTGAACAGATATATTCCTTGCCGGAGGGGAGCTCGTCCCGTAATACATAATCAGCCGATATGTCCAACGCATCAACAATTTTGATAAAAATATTCAAACTCGGCATCTTGATGCCCCGTTCGATTTCGCTGATATACACAACGCCAATCTCCGCCCGATCTGCCAAGTCCTGTTGTGTATATCCTTTGCTGATCCTGGATTCCCGTATCCGCTTGCCTAATGCTGCCCTTTCCAAAATGAAACCTCCGAAAATACCATTTAAATTAATATGTTTCATTGAGGCAAAAGGTGACATCTTTTTTGGAATTATTTTCTTTTTGATCCCGGGCGGACAACTCTTGCGTATTCGAAGAGATCCCAGTTAAGTTTCTGTCCACATTGGTCACAAAAGAACACATACTCTCGTTCGATGGCACTTTCGCATCTTGGGCATAGTGGGTAGGCAGTATTGTCCGCATAAACGATTATCTTAGTTACAGGCAACGGAAGTCTGTAAGACACCGTTTTGATAAACAGGTGCGGGGTATACTTTTGCTCCGTAATAGGGTTTTTTAATTCACTTTTCATAATTTACTCCTCTTCTACCGGAAAGCCAACAGGGATTCCAACAGAGGATGGAGTGTGGGTTGTAAGACACGATAAAAGCAGGATCATCCGCCGGTTTCCGGCGTTATATTTTCTGTTGCGTATGCTACCGCGACAAAAATATATGTGATACGAAAGTTATAAAGTGACATTGTTTTCTAATTATCCTTGCAAAAAACGGTAGAATTTGGTAATATATTGGGGAGAAATGGAAGGAGGTGTCGGCCAGAGATGAATCCAAAATATAGCGAACATATAGAAAAGCTCTACCTTGAAATGTATGATATGATGATTTGCTATGCCCGATGCTCCTTTGCGGAAGAATCGCTGGCGGAGGAGGCGGTTCAGAACACATTTCAAATTGCCTGTCAAAAGCCGGACCAATTATGTGAAAGTGTAAATCCCAAGGGGTGGCTGGTAAACACACTGAAATTTACGATCCGCAATATGAAACGCAGCAGAGAAAGTGCGCGGCAACTTCTGTCTTTGATGGAACAAGACGAGACCGTTACATATTCAGAGGACAGGCTGCCTTTGCAGCTTATGTATGAGGACATTTCAGATTCGGAGGAATTTAAGCTCCTGGTAGAAATGGCGATAGAGGGCAAATCTCACTTAGAGATGGCGACCGCCCGTGGGATTTCAGTTGATGCTTGCAAAAAGCGTGTGCAGAGAGCCAAAGAAACCTTACAGAAGAAAATAAAACAAGATGTCACCAAGTGACATGCTAAGTACACATACAGGTGAAAGGAGGAACCCAGATGTCCGAAAATCAAATCCGCAGAACCGGCGACTTGTCATACTGCGATACTATGACAACGGAAGAGCTTGAGGAGATTCTGCGGTTAGATGCAGAAATGCCCGAGGGGCAGGAATCGGATACAGATAAGATTCTTTATATTATGGAGGTGCTGGCAGAAAGAAAAAGAAATAACGGTCACACCGGAAATACAGCACTCAAAGCATACGAATCCTTTAAGCAACACTATATGCCTGAAACAGATGATAATATAATTCCTGTCAAGATCCGTCGCAGAATACCCCGCTGGGTGCGCAGCCTGGCTGCCACCGCTGCAGTACTTGCCATTCTGCTAGTCGGCTCTTCTATAACTGCGAGAGCTTTTGGCTTTAATCTCTGGAAAACTGTGATACAATGGACCCAAGAAACATTTCATATCGGATCTTGGGGCAACACAAATACTGACAATAATCTTCCCTATGTATCCCTTCAAGATGCACTTGAACAAGGGGATGTGTCGATTTCTTTGGCACCCAATTGGGTTCCGGATGGTTACGGATTAACGGATATAACAGTAGAGCGAAGCCCGCTGAAGAAAACATACACAGCCATATACAAAAAAGAAGAGCAAACACTGAGAATTACAGTGCGGGACTATTTGGATCAGAGCCCGTACTATGTAGAGCAGAACGAAGGCTTAATTGAGGAATACAAAGTTTCGGAAATTACCTATTATCTGTTCGCCAATTTAGAATATAATAGAGCTGTTTGGTTGTATGAATCCTATGAGTGCGATATTTCTGGAGATATCTCCATTGAAGAATTAAAGGAAATGATCAACTCTATTCAGAAAGGATAAGATTCTATGTACACCGCAAGACGCTCTTTCACAATAAAAATGATTGCGATACTGCTCTTTGCAGTTATGATATTCCCTGTACAAGCCTTGGCTGTGGAAAGTCGCGCCAGTGCTTATTTAAGCGGTTATGCTGCGTATATTTACCCTGCCGGATGGGGCAAGGTGCAGGTTTGGTTTGAGGTTGATGGAACCGATTATATGGATGAGATTGGTGCCCTTGAAATCTGGATATATGAATCAAAAGATAATGAAAATTGGTATTGGGTAGATACCTTTGATTACTCAGATAACGACGGTATGCTTGGTTATGATGACTATTACCATGCTGGCCACATTGAATATAAAGGCACCATCGGCCGTTACTATAAGGCTTATGTTTGCGTCTGGGCCGGTGAAAACGGCGCCGGCGACACCCGCTACTTCTGGACCAACGTCGAAAAAGCAACTCTCTTCGCTGGCTAAGTAATTTTAAAAACTGGATAAAAGCCCACCCTGAGCGGATTCTTCCGACTAGGGTGGGTTTTTTACATACAAAATGTGCTGGTGTTAGTTTTTTAAAAATGAAAAGAGAGCCGGATTTCTCCGACTCTCTTAAGTGTGCATCCGCAAACACACACCCCAATTAATATATATTATGCATATCTCTTTGTAAAAAAGCAAGATCTAAACGAATCTTTTTAACACATGAAATTGTTACACCGTTATTACGCAAATGTCGCATGAAAGCGTCTGTGGTTTTATAACCCATTATATTTCCTCCATATGAGTTCTTAACGTAATTACATATCGTTTGGTCAGGAAATGCAAGGAAACCGAGCAAGTTGTTGGAAAGCAATTTATCAGGTTAGATGTTTGTATTACCTCTTTCTAAGTAAAATGATACCTTTATGTACTTGAAAAGATTGCCCCTTTTCAGTTAAAATAACCCCAAAGGGGTGAAACTATGTCAGCGTGTACATTTTTTGGTCATCGGGATTGTCCAGAGACAATCAAACCTAAGTTAAGGGAGACACTCGTAGATCTGATAACCAACCACGATGTGGATATGTTCTATGTGGGCAACCACGGTCAATTTGATTCCTATGTGCATAGCGAACTGAAGCGATTAAAGCAGGAATATCCACAGATCAACTACGCAGTTGTGCTGGCCTATATGCCGGGCAAGAAGACCGAATACGACGACCACTCCGACACTATGCTCCCGGCGGGAATTGAATCAGTCCACCCACACTACGCCATCTCCTGGCGCAACAACTGGATGCTCCGAGAATCGGACTATGTTGTCACCTACATCACCTACTCCTGGGGCGGAGCATATCAGTACGCCGCAAAAGCCAGGCGTCAAAAGAAAGTCGTGATCAATCTAAAAAACTCTTGACTCTGACGTAACGTCATAGTATATGATAGAGCCAAGGGGAGGGATGCGTATGATGACGGTTGCGCAAATGAGCAAGCGCACCGGGGTCAGCGTGCGGACGCTGCACCATTACGATCAGATCGGCCTGCTGAAACCCACCGAGGTGACGGATGCCGGCTATCGGCTGTACGATGACACCGCTTTGGACAAGCTTTATATGATCCTGGTGTATCGGGAGCTGGGCTTGTCCCTGAATGAGATCGGCAGCATTCTGGACGCGCCGGACTATGACCGAAACCGGGTTTTGGAGCATCAAATCAAGCTGATGCAAGAGCGCATAGAAAAGTTGCAAAACCGGATCAATCTGGCAAAAGGAATGCTTACAATGGGAGTGAAATATATGGATTTTGAAGGTTTTGACCCCAAGAAATTAGACGAATATAGCCAGCAGGCGAAGGTGCTTTACGGTAAGACCGATGCCTACAAGGAATATGAGCAGAAGCAAAAAGGCCGCACCAAGGAACAGGAAAAAGACCTAGGCGCACAGGTGATGCAGCTGTTTGCAAAGTTGGGCAAGATGCGTCCCTGCACACCGGACAGCGAAGCAGCCCAAAATTGGGCAAAGGAACTGCAGGCGTTCTTTACGGAGCATTTTTACACCTGCACGCCTCAGATTCTCAAGAGCTTAGCAGAGAGCTACGCTGGTGGTGGCAGTATGACGGAAAACATCGACAAAGCTGGCGGCGAGGGAACCGGTGCTTTTGCCAAGCAGGTCATTGACGCCTATCTCACGCGTCTATAATAGGCAATAGCGGATGCTTCGGCATCCGCTTTTTGTTGCCATGCCCGGAAAAATGCGATATAATGTTGTCAAGACAAGGGAGGGATACATATGCTCAAAAAGCTACATGAGAAGAGTGAAAGTTGGTTTGCGGTGGCGTGGATCATTGCCTATGTTGTTCTTGCGTCCACAGGAGATAATATATCGGAAGATTTGGGCATCTCGAAGATCGTGACTTTGCCGATCCTGATCGTACTGTCTGCAACCCTGTATTTCTTTGTCAGGAAGAATGGATTGGCAGAAAAATACGGCCTTTGCAAGCCCCGGCTGCCCGCTGCAAAGATGCTGTTTTACATCCCGTTGCTCGTTCTGCTGACGGCCAATTTGTGGTATGGCGCAGCCATGAATCTGTCAACCCTGGAAACGGTGCTGTATGTCCTAAGTATGTTCTGCGTGGGCTTTTTGGAGGAAATGATCTTCCGGGGTCTTTTGTTCAAAGCTATGGCAAAGGACGGCGTGAGATCTGCCATCATTGTTTCCAGTGTGACCTTTGGCATCGGGCATATCGTGAATCTGATCAATGGCTCCGGGGCGGAGCTGCTGCCGAATCTTTTGCAGGTGGTGTATGCGATCGCCATCGGCTTTGCCTTCGTGATGATCTACTGCAGGACCAAGAGCCTGATGCCCTGCATACTCACCCACAGCGTTTTCAACGGACTCAGTGCCTTTGCCAACGAGACAGCTATGACACCCCAAAGAGAGATCATCTCCGGCATTTTGCTTGCGGTGATCGCCGGCGGCTATGCCCTGTTTCTTGCGTTGGCAGTGAAAGAAGAGACTGTAAAAGGATGAATAGGCAGATAATAGCAGACCCTATGGTAGTGTTAACAAGATAAACTCGAATTTGACGAGGTGATCAAGGCTGGATAACAAGAAAAGATGCAAGTGGTGCAACTTGAAAAATCCTTTGTATATTGCATATCACGACAGCGAATGGTGTGTTCCCAATTTCGACGATCACTATTTATATGAAATGTTGCTGTTAGAGTCTTTTCAAGCCGGACTTTCTTGGGAATGTGTTCTGAATAAAAGAGAAAGCTTTAGAAAAGCGTATGATAATTTTGATTTAGATAAAGTAATTTCTTATGACGAGAACAAAATAAAGGAACTGTTAAGCAACAAAGATATCATAAGAAACAGGCGTAAAATCCATGCAAGTATCCATAACAGCAAGATTTTTAAGTCGATAGCCTGTGAGTACGGTTCTTTTTATAACTATTTAAGAACCTTTACCCACGACAGAACCATTTACGAAACCGATAAAACAACAAACGACTTATCGGATACGCTCTCAAAAGATTTGCAAAAGCGAGGAATGACATTCGTCGGCTCTGTTATTATATATTCCTATTTACAAGCAATCGGTGTCATACATTCCCACGATAAGGAATGTTATCTGCATAAAATCACGGAATGACATTGCCTGACGGACAGCAACAGTGGATTGCGGTAAAGCAAAACAGGAGGGGGATTTCCTCTCCTGTTTTATTCTATGATTTAATGTAAAGTTTACTTGACATTCCGAGCAACATATGCTATATTTTTAGTGTAAAGCAAACTTTACATTTTGACCATGCTTTTCAGGAGGTTTTTTGTTTGAAAAACAAGATAGAAGCTATCAGGAAGGAACAAGGAATCCTTCAGGAGGAGTTTGCCAAAGCTATGGGAGTTTCCCGGCAAACGATCAGTTCTTTGGAGAACGGACGCTACAACCCCTCCATTCTCTTAGCTCACAAAATCGCAAAATTCTTTGGAATGACCATTGAAGAGGTCTTCGTTTTTGAGGAGGAATAATATGAAGAAAAA
>JAZTWB010000026.1:0-18946 GCA_045635645.1 Faecousia sp.
AGCCTGGGGATTGGGCTTGTCGGCGACCAGGCTTTCGGTGGTCAGCACGCAAGAGGCGATGGATGCGGCATTCTCCAGGGAGGAGCGAGTGACCTTAGTGGGGTCAACGATGCCGTTCTCGATCATATCCATATAGGTCTCGGTGTAGGCATTGTAGCCGTAGCCGATTTTCTTGGAGTTTTTGATCTTCTCGTAAACCACGCTGCCGTCCACGCCTGCGTTTTCAGCAATCTGGCGGATGGGTGCCTGCAGGGCAGTTGCGATGATCTTAGCGCCGGTCTTCTCGTCGCCGGAGAGCTTGGCAATCAGCTTCTCCACAGCGGCAATGGCGTTGACCTGTGCAGTGCCGCCGCCGGCAACAATGCCTTCCTCGACGGCTGCGCGGGTGGCGTTCAGTGCCTCCACAACCCGCAGCTTCTCCTCCTTCATAGCAACCTCAGTCTGTGCGCCGACCTTGATAACGGCAACACCGCCGGAAAGCTTAGCCAGACGCTCCTGCAGCTTTTCCTTGTCGTACTCGGAGGTGGTGGTTGCGATGGAAGCGCGAATCTGCTGGGCGCGGGCGGCAATGGCCTCAGCCGTGCCGTCGCCGTCTACGATGGTGGTGGTGTCCTTGGTGACAACCAGCTGACGGCAGTGACCCAGATCGGTCAGCTGTGCCTCGGTCAGCTCCATATTCAGCTGACTGGAAATCACGGTACCGCCGGTCAAAATGGCGATATCCTGCAGCATTTCCTTGCGGCGGTCGCCAAAGCCGGGTGCCTTGACGCAAACCACGTTGAAGTTGCCGCGCAGGCGGTTGACAAGCAAGGTTGCCAGTGCGTCGCCCTCTACGTCCTCGGCGATGATCATCAGCTTCTTGCCGGACTTGACAACGGGCTCCAAAATGGGGAGAATCTCCTGAATGGAGGCAATCTTCTTGTCGGTAATCAGCAGGTAAGCGTCGTCCAGAATGGCTTCCATCTTGTCGGTATCGGTGACCATATAGGGGGAGATATAGCCCCGGTCAAACTGCATGCCCTCTACAACGTCCAGACCGGTTTCGGCGGTCTTGGATTCTTCGATGGTGATGACACCCTCGGTGCCAACCTTCTCCATTGCTTCAGCGATCAGTGCGCCGATGGACTCGTCACCGGAGGAGACAGTACCCACGCGGGCAATGTCATCAGAGCCGTTGACGGGAACGGAATGCTCCTTGATGGCAGCCACAGCGGCTTCCACAGCCTTCTCAATACCCTTGCGCATCACCATAGGATTTGCGCCGGCGGACAGGTTCTTCAGACCCTCACGGGTGATGGCCTGGGCAAGAACGGTAGCGGTGGTGGTGCCGTCACCGGCAACGTCGTTGGTCTTGGTAGCTACCTCGCGGATAATCTGAGCGCCCATATTCTCAAAGGGGTCTTCCAGCTCCACTTCCTTGGCGATGGTCACGCCGTCGTTGGTGATCAGGGGAGCGCCGAACTTCTTGCCCAGCACTACATTGCGGCCCTTGGGGCCCAGAGTAACCTTGACGGTGTCGGCCAGCTGGTCGATGCCGTTTTGCAGCTTCTTACGGGCGTCTTCGCCGTATACAATCATTTTTGCCATTTGTTTTGCCTCCTAAATCAATCAGTCACAACAGCCAGAATGTCATCCTGCTTTACGAACTTGTAGTCCTCGCCGTCCAGCTTGATGTCGTTGCCTACAAAGTTGCCAACAACCACCTTGTCGCCGGGCTTGACGGTCACAGTTACGTCCTTGGTGCCGGGGCCTGCGGATACGACCTCATAGATGCCGGGCTTTTCCTTGGCGGTAGTGGCAAGGATAATGCCGGATGCGGTGGTTTCCTGGGCCTCGGCGGCCTTGGGCAGAATGTTGTCTGCCATGGGTTTGAGTTTCATAAATCGTTACCTCCATTGTCCTAACGGTATTTAGATTGCGGCAGTGCCGCAGATATCTACGTCTTGTTTTAGCACTCTTTCGTTTTGAGTGCTAACGACAGTATCATAGCAGAAGCCTATTGAAAAAGCAAGAGGTTTTTGCATAAAAATCTTGAAAATTTTGTAAATCTCTCAGTGCGAATGAAAGGGGCGATTGAAAAATCGCCCTTGTAGATTATTTACAGCTGATCCAAGTTCAAACGGAAGGGCTCAAGACAGTTGTCGATGAACCAGTCAAGCTCTGCAAGCTCCATTTTCCGCAGGGCAGCCATAGTGGCTTTTTCCGCAGAATCAAATTCTGTGTTGCCAGCCTTTTGCTCCTCTACGCACTTGATGTAGGCAGAGAGCTTGTCGGCGGCTTTGACAATAGGCGTGATTTGGGCATCGCTTTCCAGCACATAGGCAGCATAGCTGTCCTGCAGCGCCTGCGGCAGCATAGACAAAAGCCGGTTGCCTGCAATGCGCTCCACCTGCTTGTAGGCGTCCTTGATGTCCGGATTGTAGTATTTAATGGGGGTGGGCATATCGCCGGTGAGAATTTCGGTGGCATCGTGGTACAGGGCGGCAACAGCGCACTTATCCGGGTCGGGGCCTTCCAGATGGAGGATATCCCGGCGAATCAGCGCCAGCGCGTGGGCAAGCACCGCCACCTGGTGGCTGTGCTCCTGAATATTCTCAGAGAAGGTGTTGCGCATCAAACCCCAGCGGGTAATATAGCGCATACGCCCCAACAGGGCATAAAACTCATTGGCCATTTTCAATCAGTTCCTTTAAGCAAGCAAATAGTTGGTTCGGGTCGTCGCAGAAATGTGTCGCGCCGTGGCGGGCAAGACAGTCTCTGTCCCGGAAGCCCCACAGCACGCTCAGAATGGGCATACCTGCATTTTGGGCAGTCTGCACGTCCACCTCGCTGTCACCCACGTAGATGCATTTTTCCACGCCCATATCGGCCATTGCCCTGTAGAGCATATCCGGCGCAGGCTTTTTCGGGCAGCCGGCGTGCTGACCCAGCGCGTAAATGTCCTCACCAAAGTAATGCTTACACAACGGCTTGGTGGAAACGTCCGGCTTGTTGGAAACAATACCCACAGGGTAGACCTTGCGAAGCTCCGTCAGCGCCTGCAAAATGCCGTCATAGGGGCGGGTTTTGTCTTGGCTGTGGGCAGCATAGTAGGGCTGATACACCGCCATAACCCGGTCAATAGGCGGGTCGTTTTCCGCGCCGGGTAGGGCGCTGCGCAGCAGCTGCTCTGCGCCGTAGCCCACGAAGGTGCATACCTCTTCGATGGTCCGCTCAGGACAACCAAAGTAATTGAGCGTATAGTTTACGGCATCGGTTAAGTCCTCTAAGGTACTCAGCAGCGTGCCGTCCAAATCAAACAAAATTCCGGTTTTCACGGGAGACCTCACTTGTTCTTCAAAATGCGGATATCCTCTCCCACAAAGGGAAGCAGTTGAAACTGACCCTGCAGGCGGGAGGCAATCTGGGGGGAGTAGCGCTGACCTACTTCACCGATGGTCAGATTGGTGGAAATCAGCATAGGCTTGCCGGCAAGCAGCCGGTCATTTACCAGTGTGTAGAGAGCGGCGGTGACGAAGGTGCCGGGCAGCTCCGTGCCCAAATCATCAATAATCAGCAGGTCGCAATTTGTGATTTTGGCAACGGCTTCTGCGCTCTCCTCATCCGGGTGGAAGCGATTCTTTTCCAGCTTGGCAAACAGGTGGGACGCGCTCTCATAGGCTACGGAATAGCCCTTTTCTGCTACTACGCAGGCAATGCAGGCGGAAAGAAGGGTCTTACCTAAGCCTGTTCCGCCGTTAAAGAGCAGATTGCCGCTGTTTTTTGTAAAATCTTCCGCATACTTGCGGCAGACATCCAAAATCCGCGTCATAACTGCCCGCGGGCTGGCGCCGTATTGGTGGTCTTTTTCAGTGGAATAGAAATCCAGCTTGAAGTCTTCAAAACGGTGGTCACCGCAGGACAAAAGGGAAATCTCCTTTTTCTGCTCCTGTCGGCACAGCTCACTTAAGCAACCGCACATAGTGCTGCCGATGTAACCGGTGCCGCCGCAGTGGGGGCAGAGAGGTCCTTCGTCCAGGTATTCCGGGGGAAACAGGCTGGAAATCAGCACCGCGCGCTGCTGCTGCAGGGCAAGATTTTCTGCCCGCACCTGGGACAGCGCTTCCTGCGCGTCAGTGCCTTTGCGGAATGCCGCCTGCACTGCCAACGCCATAGAGCTCTCTAAGCGCTTATCCAGCTCCCGCACACGAGGAAGCTGCTCGTAAATTTCCTGTAAACGGGCCTGCTGCCGGGACTGGTGGTCTGCTCGCAGACTCTCCAGCTGCCGCCGTGCCCGACGGATAACATCGCTGCTGTATGCCATAATTCACCCCTCCTGTAAGACTTTCTGAAATGCGGAAAGCTCCGCCTGTCCCAGCTCTCCGCTGGCGCCCTTGGGAACAGGCTTTTTGTCGCCGTTTTTCACCTGCTCTAAGGTATGGAAGCCGGCCTGGTGCCAGCGTAAAAGAATCTTGTCCATATACGCCCAGCTAAGCCCGCCGGTGTTTAGGCAGGTGCGCTCGTAAGCAAGGGCAAGGACATCGTCGGCAAAGCCCATATCCAGCCATTTCTTGGCATAATTCTCCTCGCTGGGAGTTAGGTTTCTGCCGCGAATCTGCAAGATGCCCATCAGCTTACCCAGCTGACTGCGGCGCAGATTCTGATTTTGCATAAAGGCGATGGCATCTTCCATCGTGTCAATGCCGTTTTCCGCCCAGAAATAAGCCTCTTTTTCAATGGCGCGCAGACTGGGGTTGCGGAGATTTCCCCTTGCCCGGGCGCGCTCCTTGCAGTGGCAAATCAGCAGATGAATCACATCTGCCGGCAGACCTAAATACCGGGTAAAGCCCAGAAGAATCTTCAGCTCCTCGGTGTTCAGGTTTCTGCCCAGCACCCGCTGCACCTCCCCGTAGAGCGCCTTGAAATCCCGGTCGCCGTCCATAGCAGTCAGCACATCGTGCTCGGTGTATTGAGGACGCTCCCCGGAAAAATCGGGGGCGGTCTTCTTCTCCGGCCACAGACCCAGCTGCCGCAATGTGGCGGTGGCGTAGGAGAGTCTGGACGGGGTCAGCTGCAGGGCCTGCAAAGCATTTTCCGGGTCATTGCCGCTGACAATGTACAGGTACAAAAGCGCTGCGTCGGGGCTTTTTGCGCACAGCAGCTTATGGACATCGGTCTTGGAAATATGCAGTTCGTTCATAGGCTGCTCCTTTCAAAAAGTCGATTTGCTGTCATTATAACACAGGTTTTTTTGTAGCACAACGGCTGAAAACAAAAGATTTTGGAGAAAAAATGCCGCAAAATTTGGCACACTACAGCATATTGTGGTATAAAAAATACTGACCACAAGACAAGGTGGTTTCGGTGCAAAAAATGGGTGTGTAAATTTTTACACACCCAGGGGTTTGATTTTCTCTTTGTAAATTTTGGAGAAGAGAATCAGCGAGACAGTGGCGCTGACCACCTCGGCGATGGGGAATGACCACCAGACTGCGTGGACATTGCCCGTCAGACTCAGAAGATACGCCACAGGGAGCAGGGCAATCAGCTGACGGCACAGGGAGGTGATGGTGGAGTAAATGCCGTTGCCCAGCGCCGGGAAGCTGGCGCCCAGCGCGATGCCAAAGGCGGCAATAGGGAAGTGGATGCTGACAATCCGCAGCGCACTGCGCCCCAGCGCCATAAAGGTGTCCGACGGCTGAAAGATGCCCAGAAGCTGGTCGGGGAACAGCTGAAATACGGTCAGACCCACCAGCATAATGCTCAGCGCCGTGCCCACCGCCAGCTTGAGGGTTTTGGTGATGCGTTCCGGCTTGCGGGCACCGTAGTTGTATGCCATAATGGAAATGGAGGCGTTGTTGATGCCGAACAGGGGCATCAGCACAAAGCTCTGAAGCTTGAAATAGATGCCGAATACGCCGGCGGCGGTCTCACCGTAGTCCTTAAAGCCCAGGAAAATCTGGTTCATACCGAAGTTCATCACCGAGCCGATGGCCATCATCACAATGGACGGCACACCCACGGCGAGGATTTTCCGCAAAACCTCCCCGCTGGGGCGCAGATATTTCAGCCGCAGGCGGACATCGGGATTGCAGGTGAAGTTGAAAATGAGGGCCATAATAGCAGCCACCCATTGTCCGATGATGGTCGCCACAGCAGCGCCGGCAATGCCCATGGGCGCAATGCCCAGCGGCGCAAAGCCGAAGATAAACACCGGGTCTAAAATGATGTTCAGCACCGCGCCCAGACCTTGGGTAAACAGGGTAAATACCGTGCGTCCGGAGGCCTGCAGCAGGCGTTCTCCCAGAATTTCCACGAAGATGCCTAAACAGAAAATGGAGCAAATGGAGATGTAGGCGGTGCCGTTTTCGATGGTCTCAGCCACATCAGACTGCATCCGGTAATAGGGACGCGCGCCCACAAAGCCGAAGATAACGAACATCAGCGCAAAGCACAGGGACAGGAAAATACCGTTGCCGGCGGCCTGATTGGCCCGTTCCCGGTTACCCTCGCCCAAAGTCTTGCTCAGCAGGGCGGTCATACCCACGCCAACACCGGTGGCAAAGCCGATTTGCAGATTCTGAATGGGGAAGGCCATACCAAGGGCTGTCACGGCGCTTTCCGAAATGCGGGAGACGTAGAAGCTGTCCACCACGTTGTAAAAGGCCTGCACCAGCATAGAAATTGCCAGCGGCAGCGCCATAGTAAGCAACAGTTTTCCCACGGGCATTGTGCCCATTTTGTTTTCTCCCAGCTTGGGAGCGGTTGCATTTGCCATATGTAAACCTCACAAAAAATTTTCAACCCGTTTATTATAGTACATTGTGCAGAAAAAGCAAGAAGAAAATACCGCCTTTTCCTTAGAAAAAGGCGGTATGCTTCAGCTTTCCATTTGCTTACCCAGAAAGCCGGCAACAGTCTGTGCCAGCGTCTGGTCGGTGTCGTTGACGGGTGCGCTGTCGTCGCCCATCAGCAGCATCACGCAGCCCATCAAATCCCCCTGTGACAGAATGGGGGACGCCACACCCAGACGGTACTTGTCGGAGCTGTCGGTGGGGCGGACAGGGGGGTCACCGGGGTTGTAGCGGTAGTGGGTGCGCTGCTCCATCAGCCGTTCCAGCTCGGGAGAGTTGGGCTTATCCATCAGCTCCCGCTTGGGCGCGCCGGCCAGAGCGATGATGGCATCCCGGTCAGCCACTGCGGCGATTCGGCCGGTGCTTGCGCCAATGGACTCGCAAATCTGCGCCGCAAAATCCTGCAGGTCGCTCATAGGGGAGTACTTGCGGAAAATCACGCCCCCGTCCTTCTCCGTGTAAATCTCCAGCGGGTCTCCCTCGCGGATACGGAGGGTGCGGCGGATTTCTTTGGGAATTACAATACGCCCGAGGTCATCGACACGGCGTACAATACCTGTGGCTTTCATATATATCTATCTCCTTATTTTACAAATTACGCTGTTAGTATCTGTAAACAAGAGAAGATTATACTGCAAGATTTACTTTTTACAGCGAGTATGATATAATACTAAAAACTATTAGAGGGGAAGAAGGAGAATGAAAAAAGCAATTGCATCACTACTCGTTTTGTCTATGCTGTTTGCATTAGCTGCTTGCGGAGGAAATAACGAAAGCACTCCCACAGGTGAAAGCACAGGAGAAACCACAAGCACCACAGAAAGCACCAACAACACCACGGACAGTGCGGAGAATAGCACGCAGGGCACGACCGAGTGTACAACGGGCGGAGACACCACAGACACTACCGAGCCTCCCACGACAACGCCACCTACTGTAACGCCCCCTACAACCACAACCCCCTTACCAGAAACACCGCACACCCACAGATATTCAGCGGCGACTTGCACTGCGCCTGCAAAATGTTCTTGCGGTGCCACTGAGGGAGAACCAGTTCATAGTTTTACAAACGGAAGTTGCACAAAGTGTGGAAGGAAAAAACCGAGTGAAGGATTAATGTTCAAAGAGATAACCGGTGGCTACGAAGTTGTCGGTATAGGAAGCTGCACCGATAAAAATGTAGTAATACCTAGTACTTACAACGGACAACCTGTTTTGAGCATTGGGGGAGGTGCGTTCCACTGCGGAGGTCCAACAAGCTTCATAATTCCTAATAGTGTGACTAATATTGGCGGTAATGCCTTCGCTGAATGTTACACTCTGACTAGTATCGAAATTCCCGATAGTGTTACTAGTCTCGGTGCTGGAATGTTTATTAACTGCGAAGAGTTGAAAAGTGTAACAATTGGCAGCGGCATAGATAGGATACCTAATAACATGTTTTCAGGCTGCGAAAAGTTAACTAGCGTTATTATATGTAACACGGTTGCTGTCATTGGAGATTATGCATTTGGAAATTGCAAAAGCCTGGCTAACATCGTTATTCCAGATAGTGTGACCACTATTGGAAGACAAGCCTTTTATGACTGCACAAACCTTGCAAATATCACAATTCCAGACAGTGTAACCAGCATCGGCGACAAAGCCTTCAAAAATTGCACTAGTTTGGCAAGCATTATTATACCAGATAGCGTTACCAGTATCGGAGGCGAGATCTTTGTCGATTGCCAAAATCTCAAAAACGCAACATTAGGTGACGGCATAACTAGTATCAGCAGTCTTTTCCGTAACTGCACAAGCCTATCGGTTGTAATATTGGGCGATGGAATTACCTGTATAGAAGATAATGCGTTTAGTAATTGTACAAGCCTCAAAAGCATCGCTATCTCAGACAGCGTTAGCAACATCGGCAATTCAGCCTTCTATGGTTGCACGAAGTTAGAAAACGTTACCTTTGGCGAGAACAGTCAATTAACCTATATAGGACTTCACTGCTTCAGAAAATGCACAAGCATGACTAGCATTACATTTCCAGTTCGTTTGAATAATATTGACAACGCTGCCTTTTACGACTGTAGTAACCTACAGAGCATTACCATACCAAACAGCATAACTCGCATAGGAAGAAATTCTTTTACTGGTTGCATTAAATTAGAAAATATCATTTTCAATGGCACGTCAGAACAATGGAATTCGTTTTCGTTGGAAACACCGTGGAAAACAGATGTTCCCGCAAAAAAAGTAAATTGCACAGATGGAGAAGTAAAAGTATAAGATTCTCTTGTAACACAATTAAATAGCACAGTGGATTGCTCTGTGTGCTAAATAAACAGCGAGGTGAATCTCACCTCGCTGTTGCTATGTATAAAAACCGCCCAAAACTCGTTTTTGACACCAATGCGTTCAATGGGGCAAACCAGCGAAAACCCTAGTGTTTATGCGGGTTTCAAGCAGTTTGCCCTATTATAACGCATTCCTCGACACGGCGTACAATACCTGTGGCTTTCATATATATCTATCTCCTTATTTTACAAATTACGCTGTTAGTATCTGTAAACAAGGCAAGATTATACTGGCTGATTTACTTTTTCAAGCCACTGTGATATGATAAACAAAAAGGAGGAGATAATATGATACAAAACTATGATGTTGCCGTTTGTGGCGGTGGTTTTGCCGGAATTTCGGCGGCGCTTGCCGCAGCACGAGAAGGAAAAAAGGTCATTCTTTTTGAAAAAGAATATATGCTGGGCGGATTGGGAACGGCGGGTCTTGTTACAATATATTTGCCGCTTTGCGACGGCTTCGGACATCAAGTCTCCTTTGGTATTTCTGAAGAGCTGCTTAGACTTTCTATCACCTATGGCGCAGAAGACAGATATCCTGAAAACTGGCTTGACGGAGTAGGAACGAAAACAGAAAAAGACAAACGCTACGCAGTACAGTATAATGCACAGCTGTTTGCCATTTTGGCAGAAAAGCTGCTGTTAGAAAATGGTGTAGATATTCTTTACGGAAGTTATGTCGTAGATGCTTCCACCGAAAATAATCGTATCACTAAGCTTTATGTTGAAAACAAATCCGGTCGAACGGCCTATTGCGTCGGTGCGGTTGTAGATGCTACCGGCGATTGCGATATTGCCCATTTCGCAGGCGTACCTACCGCCCTGTTTGAGCAGGGAAATGTTCTTGCTGCGTGGTATTATTACACCGATGCAAGCGGCTATCATCTGCAGCAGGTGGGCGGTGCGGATATTCCCAATGAGGAGCGGACCGGCAAGGAAGCAAAACCGCTTATCAGCCGCCGCTTTACCGGCCTTGACGGCAAAGAGCTTTCCGAGCAGGTTTGCCTTTCCCATAAAGCAACGCTGGAGAATTGGCTGAAAAAAAGAGAAACAGACAAAGAGGCGGTTATTTCCACCATTGCTGCCATTCCGCAGATTCGTATGACACGAAAAATAGTTGGCGAATATGAACTTGCACATACGGAAATGCATACCTATTTTGAAGACTCCATAGGTATGGTTTCAAACTGGAAAAAGCGCGGTCCTGTTTATGAAGTTCCTTTCAGAACGCTTTATAACAAGGAAATGAAAAATCTGATTGTTGCAGGTCGGTGCACATCGGTAAATGAGACTTTATGGGACGTAATGCGAGTCATTCCTTGCTGCGCAGTAACCGGTCAGGCTGCAGGTACAGCCGCGGCAATGACGGATGATTTTACAACACTGAATGTTTCTGAACTGCAAAAGAAATTAAGAAACAATGGTGTGGTCATTCACGAAAAAGACGTTCTCGAATAATTTTCGATTCAAAAAAGCGAGGTGAAATTCACCTCGCTTTTGCTTTTGTTCTCCGGCTTTTTCCAACGCTTCCTTTACAAAGAAGCTTCCACCGATGGGGATAAATTTCGCCTGGGGAAGGGGGCGGACAGACAGCCGGGGTATATTCCTTCTTTAAATTCTGGCAACGCCGGTAGCCCGGGCAGCCTCGGCAACGGCCTTGGAAACCGCAGGACCTACCCGCTCATCGAATGCGGCGGGAATGATGTAATCGGCATTAAGCTCATCGTCGGAAATCAGGTTAGCCAGCGCGTTGGCGGCAGCAACCTTCATCTCCTCGTTGATGTCGGAGGCGCGTACATCAAAGGTGCCGCGGAAGATGCCGGGGAACGCCAGAACATTATTGATCTGGTTGGGGAAGTCGGAACGGCCGGTGGCAATAACCGGTGCGCCGCCTGCCTTGGCGGCATCCGGGAAGATTTCCGGTGTGGGGTTGGCGCAGGCAAAGATGATGGAATCCTTGGACATCGTCTTGACCATTTCAGTGGTCAGAGTGCCGGGGGCGGAAACGCCGATAAACACGTCAGCGCCGGCAATTACGTCGGCAAGGGAGCCCTGCTTCTTCTCGGGGTTGGTAATCTGCGCCATCTCGGCTTTGATCCAGTTCAGACCCTCGCGACCTTCATAAATAGCGCCGGTGCGGTCGGTCATAATCACGTTCTTAAAGCCGGCGGACAGCAGCAGCTTTACGATGGCGATGGCGGCAGCGCCGGCGCCGGAGGTGACGATGGTCACGTCTTCCTTCTTCTTGCCCACAACCTTCAGCGCGTTCACAAGACCGGCGAGGGTAATTACGGCAGTGCCGTGCTGGTCGTCGTGGAAGATGGGAATGTCGCACTTTTCCTTCAGCTTCCGCTCGATTTCAAAGCAGCGGGGAGCGGAGATGTCCTCCAAATTGATGCCGCCGAAGGAGCCGGACATCAGATACACTGCGTTGACGAACTCATCTACGTCCTTGGTCTTGACGCACAGGGGAATGGCGTCCACATCGCCAAAGGACTTAAACAGGGCGCACTTGCCCTCCATAACCGGCATACCGGCCTCGGGGCCGATGTCGCCCAGACCCAGAACGGCAGTGCCGTCGGTGATGACTGCGCACAGGTTGTGGCGGCGGGTCAGCTCGTAGGACTTGGAGACGTCCTTCTGGATTTCCAGACAGGGCTGTGCCACACCGGGGGTGTATGCTAAAGACAGGTCCTCCTTGGTCTTGCAGGGAACGGTGGCAATGACTTCAATCTTGCCGCCCCATTCGGCGTGCTTCTTCAAGGATTCTTTTGCGTAATCCATATAGATAACCTCCTGTTATTGTTATACAATTCAAATATCCCTTGGGACGAGTAATAAAAAAGAGCAGAATGACAACGTTGCATCCTACTCTCTCACCCGAGGTAAGTATAGCAAATTCGGAGGAAATTGTCAAGACCTGCGCGGCTGCAAAGCTGCTGAAAAAGCGATATCCGCCCAACAACGCCCGCAACGAGAATATACACTATATTCACTAAAAAATATACATTTATGCGGCGGGACAGAGGCGAAACGGGCGGGCAAATCCGCGTGGTTGTACAATATATACAAAATAGCAATTGGAGAAGCGGGGAGATTTGTAAAGTGAAACGACAAAAATAGGTGAATAAGTACTTGCATATTTATGCAGGGTATGATACAATCTGCATATCAAACACAAAACGCTCGAAGCAAGAGGAGGAAACCTTTATGAGCAAGAAGGATATTAAGAAAATTGTGCTGGCCTATTCCGGCGGTCTGGATACGTCCATCATCATTCCCTGGCTGAAGGAGAATTACAACAACCCCTACATCATTGCCGTAGCCGGCAATGTGGGTCAGATGGATGAGCTGGAGGGTCTGGAGGAGAAGGCTTATAAGACCGGCGCTGACAAGTACTACGCACTGGACCTGAGCGACGAGATGGTCAATGACGTGATCGTTCCCTCTATTCAGGCCGGCGCGATTTATGAGGAGTACCTGATGGGTCCTGCTTTCGCCCGTCCCATCATTGCAAAGGGTCTGGTGGAGGTCGCTCTGAAGGAGGGCGCAGACGCCATTGCCCACGGCTGTACCGGTAAGGGCAACGATCAGGTCCGTTTTGAGCTGGCGATTAAGCACTTTGCCCCCGATATGAAGATTATCGCCCCCTGGCGTGAGTGGGATATTAAGTCCCGTGAGGAAGAAATTGATTACGCTGAGGCCCACAACGTGCCTCTGAAGATTAACCGTGAGACCAACTACTCCAAGGATAAGAACCTGTGGCACTTGAGCCACGAGGGTCTGGATCTGGAAGATCCCTGGAATGAGCCTCAGTACGAGAAGCCCGGCTTCCTGGAGATGGGCGTATCCCCCCTGCAGGCGCCCGATGTGCCTACATATGTTACCATTGATTTTGAACAGGGCGTTCCCGTTGCGCTGGACGGCGTAAAGATGACCGCTACCGATATGATCTGGAAGCTGAATGCAATCGGCGGCGCCAACGGTATTGGCCTTTTGGACATCGTGGAAAACCGTCTTGTGGGTATGAAGTGCAGAGGTGTGTACGAGACTCCCGGCGGCGCGATTCTCTACAAGGCCCACAGCGTTCTGGAGACCCTGTGCTTAGATAAGATGACCGCGCACAAGAAGCAGGAGCTGTCGGTTTGCTTTGCAGAGCTTTTGTATAACGGCCTGTGGTTCTCCCCCCTGCGTAAGGCCCTGTCCGCCTTCGTTACCGAGACCCAGAAAACCGTTACCGGCACTGTCCGCCTGAAGCTGTATAAGGGCAATATGATTAATGCCGGCGTGAAGAGTCCCTACTCTTTGTACTCCGAAGACATTTGCACCTTCGGCGAGAGCGATTACGACCAGTCCAACGCCACCGGCTTTATCAATCTTTGGGGTCTGCCCACCCAGGTGCAGTCTCTGATGGAACAGGGCAAGCTGAACAATGGCTAAGATGTGGGAAGGCCGGTTCAGCAAGGCGCTGGACCAACAGGCCGACGATTTTAATTCTTCTATCCACATTGATAACCGTATGTTCCGACAGGATATCAAGGGATCTATGGCCCACGCGGCAATGCTTGCGGCGAAGGGGATTATTCAGCAATCCGATGCCGAGACAATCATTGCAGAGCTTGGGAAGATCCTGGAGGATATGGAAAGCGGTAAGCTGCCTGTGGATATGACCGCCGAGGACATTCATATGTTTGTGGAGGCGGAGCTTACCAAGCGGATCGGTGATGTGGGTAAAAGACTCCATACCGCCCGCAGCCGTAACGACCAGGTGGCGGTGGATATTCGGCTGTACTTAAGGGAAGAGGCCGCGGAGATTATCGCAATGCTCCGCACCCTGCTGGAAGCGATTTTGTTTCAGGCCAAGCAGCACAAATCCACCATTATGCCCGCCTACACCCATCTGCAGCGAGCCCAGCCCATTACCTTTGCCCACCACTTATTGGCTTACGGTATGATGTTCACCCGGGATATCGGCCGCATTGAAGATGCGGTGAAACGGATGAACGTTAACCCCCTCGGCTCCTGCGCTCTGGCAGGCACCACCTACGATACTGATCGGTATATGACAGCGAAGGCCCTGGGCTTTGACGGCATTACCTTAAACAGTATTGACGGCGTGTCTGACCGGGACTTCTGTGTGGAATTGCTTTCCGCCTTTGCCACGGTGATGATGCACCTGTCCCGATTCTCGGAGGAGATTATCCTCTGGGCCAGCTGGGAGTTTAAGTTCATCGAGCTGGACGACAGCTATACCACCGGCTCTTCCATTATGCCCCAGAAGAAAAATCCGGATATCGCGGAGCTGGTGCGGGGCAAGACCGGCAGAGTCTACGGCGATTTGATGGCAATGCTCACTGTTTTGAAGGGTATCCCCCTGGCATATAACAAGGATATGCAGGAGGATAAGGAGTGCATCTTCGATGCCATCGATACGGTAAAGCAGTGCCTGACCGTATTCCCGCCTATGCTGAAGACGATGAAGGCGCTGCCGGACAATATGTTAAAGGCCGCGCAAAAGGGCTTTATCAACGCCACGGATTTGGCAGACTATCTGACCAAGAAGGGCGAGCCGTTCCGCAGCGCCTACAAGACCACCGGTCAAATCGTGGCTTACTGTATTCAAAACAATAAGGTGCTGGAAGAAATGTCACTTTCCGAGTACAAACAATTCCAGAGCCTGTTTGAAGAAGATGTATTTGAAGCAATCGACCTGCGACGATGTGTAGAAAGCCGCATTTCCGCAGGCGGTACCAATCAAGCATCTGCAGAAGAACAAATTAAGTATATTCAAAACAAAATTTAGGAGGAAAACAAAATGAAAAAGATTATCGCACTTGTATTAGCACTGGTTCTTTGTCTGTCCCTGGCCGCTTGCGGCGCCAAGGAGGAGGCTGGTGCCAAAATCGCTGTCCAGAAGGGCACCACCAGCTTGATGTATGCTGATGCTCTGAAGAACACCAAGACCGTTTCCTACGATACCTTCGCACTGGCTGCAAAGGATATGATCAACGGCAACGCTGACTACTTGTTCGTTGACAAGACCACTGCGAAGGCTCTGGCTAAGGAGATCGAGGGTCTGAAGATCATCGAAATCGCTCTGTCCAGCGAGAACTATGGCATCGGTATTGATAAGAATCAGGCCGACCTGAAGACCAAGATTGACAACATTCTGGTTGAGAAGGCTGCTGAGATCGATGCTATTAAGGCAAAGTATATGAACGGCGAAGAAGACAAGTATGTGGGTATCACCTCTGGAACGAAGGATGGCAGCAAGGCAGCTGAGCAGCTGGTTGTTGCTACCAACGCGGAGTTTGCTCCCTGGGAGTACAAGGAAGGCAACCAGTATTTCGGCATCGATATGGAGATTGCAAAGCTGTTTGCTGACGAGCTGGGTCTGGAGCTGGTAATCGACGATATGGAGTTCGACGCAGTTGTGGGCGCTGTTGGCAAGCAGAATGTTGACATTGCTATGTCCGGCATCACCATCACCACCGAGCGTCTGGGTGTTATCAACTTCTCTGAGCCCTACTACACTGAGTCCATCGTTTGTGTTGTCAAGACTGACAATACCGAGCTGGATTCCGCCGGCACTGTTGTTGATATGCTGAATGTCATCTGCGCTGAAAAGTAATTAAGTAAAACAGAAAAGGTAAGTGAAGGCTTAGTGGAAGCGCTAAGCCTTCACTTTGGTTAAAACTATGAATATAACACAGATGTGGAATGAATTTATTAAGCAGTTCATCACCCAGCACGGTTATGAGAATGTGCTGAACGGCCTGTGGATCACGGTGCGGATCGCTGTTTTTGGTCTGGTCATCGGTACTGCCATCGGTACGCTCATCGCTGTGGTGCGGGTGATGCCCAAGTATAAGCTGCTGCCCCGGATTCTGGATAAGATCTGCGTGTGCTACATTGAGCTGTTCCGCGGCACACCTATGGTGGTACAGCTGCTGATCGGCTACTGGGTTTTGCTGCCTGCGTTGGGAATCACCGTAGACTCCGGCGTTCCGGTTGCTGTAGTGGTGTTTGGCCTGAACAGTGGCGCTTATGTCAGTGAGATTATGCGCGGCGGTATTCAGTCTGTGGACCCCGGCCAGATGGAAGCCGGTCGGGCGCTGGGTCTGACCTATGCCACCACGATGCTGAAGATCGTGGTGCCTCAGGCAATTAAGAATATCCTGCCCACCCTGGGCAACGAGTTCATCGTGCTGATTAAGGAGACCTCCATTGTCAGCTTTATCGCGGTGACTGACCTTTACAAGTCCTTCAAGCAGCTGGGTGACCCCACCTATGATTACACGATGCCCTACTTGATGCTGGCAGCAACCTATTTGATTATGGTTCTGCTGATTTCCTGGGGTGTCAGAGCGCTGGAAGCAAAAATGAAGAAGAGTGAAAGAAAATATGGAAAAACAGTTAATATTGTCAGTAAAAAATCTGACCAAGAAATTTGGAGACACCCAAGTTCTCAAGGGCATCGATCTGGATGTTTACGAGGGCGATGTGGTGGCAATCATTGGCCCTTCCGGCTGTGGTAAATCTACATTCTTGCGTTGTGTCAACTGTCTGGAAGATCCCTCCGGCGGCTCTATTATGTTTGACGGTGAGGATTTGGCAGATATGAAGGTGGATATCAATATCCATCGTCAGAAGATTGGTATGGTGTTCCAGCAGTTTAACCTTTTTAATAACCTGTGTGTGCTGGACAACATTACGCTTGCTCCTGTTACCGTCGCGAAGAAGAAAAAGGCTGCTTTGCGTAAGCAGGGCAAGACTGTTGCTGATGTGAAAGCGGAGGCGGAAAAGCGGGCGATGGAGCTGCTGAAAGCGATTGGCCTTGAGGATAAGGCTGCCGCTTACCCCTCTCAGCTCTCCGGCGGTCAGAAGCAGCGGGTTGCCATTGTCCGCGCCCTTGCGATGAATCCCAAGGTGATTCTCTTTGATGAACCTACCTCTGCCCTTGACCCGGAAATGGTTGGTGAGGTGCTGGATGTTATGAAGGATCTGGCAAAGCAGGGTATGACAATGGTGGTGGTTACCCACGAAATGGGCTTTGCCCGTGAGGTTTCCAACCGGGTAATATTCGTTGACGACGGTGTGATTGCTGAGGAAAATACACCCGCAGAATTCTTTGGCAATCCCCAGAGCGAACGACTGAAGTCCTTCCTTGCAAAGGTTCTGTAAAGGAGTTTTATGATGAAGGGTAGAGATTTTTTGAAGCTGCTGGACTTTACGCCGGCAGAGATTCTGCAGCTGATTGATTTGGCGGCAGAGCTGAAAGCCAAAAAGAAGGCGGGTATTCCCCACAGATTGTGCGAGGGTAAGAATATTGCGCTGATTTTTGAAAAGACCAGTACCCGCACCCGCTGCTCCTTTGAGGTGGCAGCCTACGACTTGGGTATGGGCGTGACCTACTTAGACCCCACCGGCTCCCAGATTGGCAAAAAGGAATCCATTGCCGACACTGCCCGGGTGCTTGCCTCCATTTATGACGGCATTGAGTACCGTGGCTACGGACAGGAGATTGTGGAGGAGCTGGCAAAGTACGCAAAAGTACCTGTGTGGAACGGTCTGACCAACGAATTTCACCCCACCCAGATTTTGGCGGATATGCTCACCATTCGGGAGCAGTTCGGCAAGCTGCAGGGTCTGAACTTTGTCTATATGGGCGATGCCCGGTATAATATGGGCAACTCCTTAATGGTCGGCTGCGCCAAGCTGAGTCTGAACTTTACTGCCTGCTGCCCGGAAAAGTATTTCCCCGACAAGGCACTGATTGCCCAGTGCGAGGAAATTGCCAAGGAAAGCGGCGCGGTGCTCCGCTTTGAGACCGACCCCGCTGTCGCAGTCAAGAACGCCGACGTGATTTACACCGATGTGTGGGTGTCTATGGGCGAGCCGGCAGAGGTGTGGGAAGAGCGGATTCGGGAGCTTTCTTCCTATCAGGTCAATTCCGCACTGATGGCAGCCACCGGCAAGGAAACCACGGTGTTTATGCACTGTCTGCCTGCTTTCCACGATTTGAAGACCAAAATCGGAGCGGAGATGCGCGAAAAGTTCGGCATCAGCGAGATGGAAGTCACCGACGAGGTGTTTGAAAGCAAGCAGTCCATCGTATTTCGTGAGGCGGAAAACCGTATGCATACCATCAAGGCAGTTATGGCTGCCACCCTGTAAAAAGCAGAAAGAAATCCCCCGATTCGTTTGAATCGGGGGATTGTTTTATTACTGCTGTTCACCCATTTCCTTCAGCGCGTCCTTGCGGCTGAAGTTTGCGCGACCCTTCTCGTCGAAGCCCATAAACTTAACCCAGGTCATATCGCCTAAGTTCAGTACGTCTTCGACCTTCTCAACGCGGCGGTTCTCCAGCTTGGAGATGTGCACCATACGGTCGTGACCGGGAGCGATTGCCACGAATGCGCCGATAGGCAGGATTCTGACGACCTTGCCGTAGTACAGCTTGCCCTCTTCGGGAACGAAGCAGATGTCGTCCACCATCTTCTTGGCAGCATAGGCAGCGGCGGAATCCACAGCGGAGATGAAGACAGAGCCGTCATCGTCGATGTCCACCTTAGCGCCGGTGTCAGCGCAGATCTTCTGAATGGTCTTGCCACCGGAGCCGATGACCTCACGAATCTTGTCCACAGGAATCTTAAGAGAGAGCATCTTGGGAGCAAACTCGGAGACCTCAGCGCGAGGCTCGGGGATGCAGGGGATCATCACTTCTTCCAGAATGGTCAGACGAGCCAGACGGCAACGCTCCAGAGCGTC
>JAZTWB010000027.1:0-17118 GCA_045635645.1 Faecousia sp.
TTCACGCATAGAAACAATCTGCATTTCTATGGCTTTTATGTGCGTATATTTCCTTTTAGTCATAACGATACCCCCTAATGTAGTTATTATCCTACATCAGGGGGTGTTTTGTCTATTGTCCGTTTTTACTGGTTCAGTTCAAAACCGAGCGTTTTTTCATATCTCTTGTCTGCCCTCCAGCGCACGGGAGAGCGTTACCTCGTCGGCATACTCCAGCTGGCTGCCCACGGGGACACCGTATGCAAGGCGCGTCACCGTGACCTCCATAGGCCGCAGGAGCCGGGAAATGTACATTGCGGTAGCTTCGCCCTCGGTGTCCGGATTGGTTGCCATAATCACTTCTGTGACCTCACCGTCGGACACCCGCTGCAACAGTTCCTTAATACGGATGTCGTCCTGCGTCACGTGATTCAGCGGAGAAATCACACCGTGAAGCACGTGATAGACACCGTTAAATTCCCTGCTGCGTTCCATCGCAATCACATCTTTGGGCTCTGCCACTACACAAATTTGTCCCTTGTTGCGATTATCGTCGCTGCAAATCGGGCAAATCTCTCTGTCTGTCAGATTCTGACACACAGGACAGGTATGGACCGTTCTCTTGGCCTCAACAATGGCATCAGCAAAGGCCTGCGCCTCGCTCTCCGGCAGGCTGAGCACATAAAACGCCAACCGCTGGGCTGTCTTGCCGCCGATGCCGGGAAGCCTTGCAAACTGTTCTGTCAGTTCTTGAAGACCTGCGGGAAAGTACTGCATAGCGCCTCCTTAGAACAGACCGCCCAGATTCAATCCACCGGTCAGCTTGGACATATTGTTTGCAGAGTCCACATCAGCAGTACGCATTGCTTCATTTACAGCGGCAATCACCATATCCTGCAGCATTTCCACATCGTCGGGATCCACAGACTCAGGATTGATTTCCAGAGAAACAACCTCGTGCTTACCGTTCACGGATGCCTTTACCATTCCACCGCCGGCGGCTGCAGAGTAGGTCTTGTTTTCCATTTCCTCCTGCATACGCAGCATCTCCTGCTGCATCTTCTGGGCCTGCTTAATCATAGCGGCCTGATTCATACCACCGGGCATACCCCGGAATCCACCTTTTGCCATAATAAAACTCCTTAATCCTTAATATTGACTACATCGGAATGCTCTCTGCCAAACTGCAGAAGCTGCTGCATTTGTGCGTTCTTTCCGCTTTCTTTGTCGGAAGCAACCGCTCTGACGCTTTGACCTAACTTTGCGGACGCTTTTAACGCAACCAGCTCCAGCACCTCCGGCTTATCCACAACCGACTTTGCAAAGGCATTGGCGCACTGCAGCTCCAGCACGTTCCCCTTTAATACACCCTGCACAGGTCCGTTGGGTGCGAAGAAACCGGACACTGGCGGCTTTAATTCCTTACGTACCTGCATACAAATTTCCGTCCAGAAGCCTGCCGGTGCCTCACTGACCGGCTCTTGGGAGATTGTTTCTACCACAGGTGACGCTTTGGGTTGCTGCGGCTCTTTCTTGGCTGCAGGGGCAGGTGCAGGTGCTACCGCAACTCTACCGCTTTTTATCTGGTCCTCCAGCCGGGTCAGCCGTGCATTCAGGCTTTCCGCATCCAGCTGCAGCTCCGGCTGGCACAGGCTGATAATACACAGCTCCGCGTCCAGTCTGCGGCTTGCGCTGCGCACAAATCCTGCAGCAGTTGTTTGAATTCGTTCCAGCATACGCACCAGCTCGCCAGAAGTAAATCTATCTGCCAGTGCCTTAACTTCGTTTTCAGCTGCAACACCGGAGAGCATTCCGATTGCCTCCTTCGGCGCAGACTGCATCACCATAAAGTCACGGGTCAGGCAGGCAAGCTCGTCCAGCAGCGCGCCCATATCCTTGCCCTCTGCATAGAATCTGTTCAGCAGAGACAGCGCATCGCCCGTGTTGTGGTCGGCGATGCAGGCCATCAGCCTGCCGCACTCCTGAATACCCGCAATACCCAGGCAGGCATACACCTTATCCGGTGTGAGTTCGCCCGTTATTGCGGAAGCGCACTGGTCAAGCAGGCTCAGGCCGTCACGCATACCACCGTCTGCAAGACGGGCAAGCACACGGGCAGCATTGTCATCGAGTGCAATGTCCTCCTGATAGGCAACATACTGAAGTCTGGCAGCAATGTCCTCCTGTCCGATTCGACGGAAGGAAAAACGCTGGCAGCGGGACAGAATGGTCGCCGGCACTTTATGCAGCTCTGTGGTCGCCAAAATAAACAGCAAATGCTCCGGCGGCTCCTCGATAATCTTCAGTAACGCATTAAAGGCGGAGATGGACAGCATATGCACCTCATCGATGATGTACACACGCATTTTCACCTGAGAAGGTGTGTAAATCGCGTCATCCCGCAAATCACGCACATTATCCACGCCGTTGTTGGACGCAGCATCAATTTCAAGCACGTCCATACAGGCGCCGGAATCAATCGCCATACAGGACTTGCAACGATTACAGGGATTACCGTCTACGGGATTCTCGCAGTTAACCGCCTTTGCCAGAATTTTTGCCGTACTGGTTTTACCCGTTCCCCGGGAGCCGGTGAACAGGTAAGCATGACTGAGGCGTCCGCTCTGCAGCTGGGTTTTCAGCGTCTGCGTGACAGCCATCTGTCCTACCACATCGTCAAAAATCTGTGGCCTATATTTTCTGTATAGCGCCTGATACATAATAACCTCCAAATAAAAAGCCGGCTCATAACAAGATCGCACACCCACATTTGAACCAGTTCAATGCCCGGTATCCACGCAGCCAGCTCAGAAACGGCAGCCCCGCGGC
The DNA here is from genome assembly GCA_045635645.1 of Faecousia sp. Lineage (GTDB taxonomy): Bacteria > Bacillota > Clostridia > Oscillospirales > Oscillospiraceae > Faecousia. The sequence goes on from JAZTWB010000027.1 coordinate 2,809, forward strand.
ACACAGAACGGCCCGCTTAATGCTGCTTGGTTCCCCACCTGACATGGTTCACGGGATTCTGTTGCGCAGGACCGTTTCCTCAACACCGCTTACAAGGTCCGGACGGCACTGAAGCAAGCCCGGGTGTGGGGATTCATCCCTGCTGTAGCGGATTGCAGGTATAGGGCACCGCTATCTCCCCGACTAGTGCGACCTTGTTATAAGCCGGCTCGCCATAACAAGGGTATCGGTTTTTAATTGATTTTGGATTCGATGAAATCAGCAAGCTCCTGGAAGGTAGAAATCTTCTGATCTTCCATTTCCAGCTCAACGCCCAGTTCTGTCTCAAGGTCCATAATCATTTCAACAATGTCCAGAGAGTCAATACCAAGGCTCTCAAAAGTACTGCCCGGCGTGATGTCCTCGGGATTCAGATCCAGCTGCTTGGCTGCATAGGAAACAAGTTTTTCGTACATCTGTCTATCCTCCAAAAAGGTATTGTATTATCTTAGATATTTTATTACATAGCACTTTGTTTGTCAATGACAGTTTTTACTGCCATACCGGCCGCATAGGCCGTAGACCAGGCAATTTGCAGGTTAAAGCCGCCGGTGTAGGCATCGCAGTCAATAATCTCACCGGCAAACAGCAGACCGGACACCAGCTTTGATTCCATTGTCTTCGGGTCAATTTCCGACACTTTGATACCACCGGAGGTGATAATTGCTTCCGCTACCGGACGTTTTCCCACAATCTCAACCGGGAATGCCTTAAGCAGCTCCACAACACTTCTGCGCTGTTGCTTGGTCAGAGAGTTAGCCTGCAAATCCCCAGGGATTTCCAACAGCTTCAACACAACCGGAATCATAGATCTTGGCAGCAAATCGGTCAAAGCATTTTCCATCGTGCGGTTTTTGTACATTTCCAAATCACGCAAAATGCGGTCATTGAGCTTGCCTTCGTCAAGCGCAGGCTTTAAATCCAGCAACAGGCGGCAGCCATCGCCTTTGAGGTGGGCGCTGGCGCTGAGTACTGTAGGACCGGACACGCCAAAATGGGTAAAGAGTAGTTCACCAAAGTCCTTAAAGAGCACCTTGCCCTTATTGTTACAAAGCTTTACGCCCACATTCCGAAGGCTTAACCCCTGCATCTGCTGGCAGTAATCCCCCGCTGTTTCCAAAGGCACAAGACTGCCCTCGGGGGCGACAACGGTATGACCCAGCAGCTGCGCCATCTTATAGCCGTCACCTGTGGAGCCGGTTGTGGGATAGGACAAGCCACCGGTGGCAAGAATCACCGTCTTGGCTGCAATTGTGCCGGTTTGGGTCTTTACGCCAACAACGCAATTATTCTCCGTCAAAATTTCCTGCACGCGAGCGGTACGCACGGTAACCCCAAGTCTTTTCAGTTCACCTTTCAGGCATTCCAGAATCGATTGGGATTTGTCACTAATGGGAAACACCCGGTTTCCCCGCTCTGTTTTCAGTGGACAACCACGGCGCTCTAAGAAATCCATCACATATGCCGGCGGGCAATTTTCCAAGGCGCTGAAGAGAAATCTTCCGTTTCTCGGCACATTCTGCAAAACCTCCTGCGCAGAGCAGTGATTGGTCACATTACAGCGGCCCTTTCCGGTAATCAGTAGCTTCTTTCCCAGCCGGTCATTGGCTTCTATAAGCACTACCCTGCTGCCCTGCTCAGCCGCTGTGATTGCAGCAAACATACCTGCAGGACCGCCGCCGATTACAATTACATCTATGCTCATATGTCCTCCATAAGTAATCAGTCACCTAATGCCTCAAATTCCGCTTTGGTCAGCATTCTCCATTTGCCAAGCGGAAGGCTTCCAAGCTTAACAGCGCCCTCCTGAATCCGTATCAGCCGCACCACCTGCATACCCGCAGCATCGCACATTCTGCGAATCTGGCGGTTTCTTCCTTCGTGTATTACAATCTCCAGCTGTGCGGTGCCGTCCTCATTCATTTGCAAAGGACGAATCTGCGGCTTGGCAATTGTGTACCCATCCAGGGTAATCGGCTCTGCAAGGCGCTGGAGTGCCTTATCGGAGCAGCCTGTGACGAACACTCGGTAAGTTTTGTTAATTTGGTGCTTTGGGTGCATAAGGCGATTGGCAAAATCGCCGTCATTGGTAAGCAGCAGCAAGCCTTCAGAATCCATATCCAAACGACCTATGGGGTACACCCGTACACCGCAATCGGCAACCAGCTGTGCCACTGTGGGTCTTCCCTTTTCGTCCGATAGCGTTGTCACGTAGCCTCGTGGCTTGTGGAGCATAATGTACGTGTTCTCACCGCCGGACGGGAGCGGTTTCCCGTCCAGCAAAATCATATCTACATTCGGGTCAGCACTTTCACCAAGAAGGCAAACACGACCGTTACAGGTCACGCGGCCGTCTTTTATCAGCTCTTCCGCTTTCCTGCGGGATGCAACACCCCTGGACGCTATTATTTTCTGTATGCGTTCGGTCATGTTCTACCTCCTTTTGAAAAGCCTCTCCCAAAGGGAACGTTCTTCCTCTTTTTCCATTTCAACGGTCTGTCCGTAGACCAAGGGGATTTTCCCCACAGTTTTCCCCTCTATGCAAACATACGCATATCCGGCCTCCTGCCCACGCACAACAGGGGCATAAACAAAACCCGGCTTTGACAGTACTATTTCCGGCCGTTCTCCCGGCGCAAGGGCATAAGAAAAATCCTCAGCGGCAAGAAGCTCTGCATACGCAGCCTCGCCGGAAATAACCGACACCATTCCCATACAATCTCCCGCGCTAACAAGCTGCCGCACAGAAAAATCAGCAAAACCGCTTTCCATCAGTGTTTGGTGGTCCTTCCAGTCATTGCCGTCATTCATCGTCACGGCAATCAGTCTGCGACCTTGTCGCGTGCAGCTGGACACCAGAATTCTGCCCGCTTTCTTGGTAAAGCCGGTCTTCACTCCGTCTGCGCCCTCCAAGAGCCACAGAAGTTTGTTGTGATTCCGTAAACTCCGACCGCCGGCTGTGACGGTTTTGGTGGACACAGTTTTATAAAAAATTGGATTTTCCATAGCATATGCCGCCAAAACCGCCATATCTCTGGCTGTGGAGTAATGACCAGGTGCGTCCAGGCCGTTCGGATTGACAAAATGGGTGTTCTCCAAACCCAACCGGTGGGCCTTATCGTTCATAAGCTCCGCGAAGCCCTCCACCGTTCCACCGCAATAGATAGCAAGCGCCACGGCAGCATCGTTTCCGCTGTGCAGCATCAGACCATAGAGCAATTCCTGCACCGTCAGAATTTCGCCGGCCTTCAAATACATAGAAGACCCCTCAATCCCAACAGCCTCCCGGGGAATCCGCACCCGGTCCAAAACATTGGTCTGCTCGCAAACCACAAGGGCAGTCATAATTTTTGTGGTGCTGGCAATCAGGCTTTGCTTATCGGGAAGCTTTTCATAGAGTACCCGTCCGGTCTGTCCGTCCAGCAAAATCCCACTTTGCGCAGAAATTGCATTGCAGGGTAGAAACAGGGCGGCAGCCAGAAATGCAGCTGCCACCCCGGCAAATAATCTTTTCATCTATATCACCCGAGGATAGTCTCCCCAAGGTATATTGGTTTATTCGGCTTTTTTCTCTTTACGGGAGTCAATAAATGCGGCAATTTTATCCAGTGTATCCGGCACCATCTCCACAAGACGGTCTGCCGTTGTGTTAGCAGGCGCTGCAACAGGAAGCATACGCACGCTTCCCTCTTTGATTACAAGAAACGCAACGGGTGTCACCTTAATACCGGCACCCACACCACCGCCAAAGGGATTTTCCTGTTGATTGGAATTCTTTGCGTTAAAATCGGAGCCACCGCCGGCTAAACCGATGCTGACCTTGGAGATGGGAATTAAGGTAGCATCTGCTACGGTAATCGGCTCACCGATGACAGAATTGGCATCTACCATTTCACGAATCTTTGCAATGGTACTTTCCAGCATATTGGGAAGATTTTTACTCATTCTTGAGCACCGCCTTTACGTAATTTTTTAAGTTCGCCCAGTTCTTTTAGTATTTTGATTCCGTGTCGGGAAAGAAGGTGTATGGCTCTGGCTACAGTTATGGTTGCGTCCAGTCTTGCATAAATCAGCGTTTCCTCAGCATCAAAATCGCACGCTACATCTACATCCCGGCGTTTTATTACAAACGCCCGCTCCAAGTGCGGCATCAGATTCCCCAAAACCGCCCACGCACGACCATAATTAACCGCCAGTTTATCCGGCTCATCGCCGGCAAGAATCAGTTTCAGTTCCAGCTTGTTAACGCGGATTTTCCGACGAAAATGGTCCAGAAATTCAACAATCGGCTTGATGACCTGCAGAAAAGTCCGGTAGCTGCCGCCCTTTTCTGTGTCTTTACGGGCGTTCTCCGTATTTTTTGTTTTTTGTTTGGCACGCTTTGCTTTTCTGGGGTACACGTGCAGTCGGACAGGACCTGCCAGCACCCAAACATTGAGCGCTTTCTCATTGTATACCGCTGAAAAACCCAATGGAATGAGTGCAAGGCACAGCAAGACTGCCGCTGCAATCAGCCAAAGCATACTCAGACCTCCTCCATTGTCATCTGGTTGGGGTCAACAGGTTCTTCCGTGGTTTCCGGCTCACCCAGATTTACCTTTTCGATGGGCGGTAAATCTTCCAGAGAGCTAAGGCCGAAGGTGCGCAGGAAGTTAGCGGTTGTCCGGTACTGAATGGGTCTACCCGGCACATTCAAGCGACCTGCATCCTCAATCAGCTTCTTGTTCAGCAACGCGCCGATGGAATAGCTGCTATCAACACCTCGCAGCTGTTCCACCATCGCCTTGGTTGCCGGCTGATAGTAAGCAATAATCGTCAGTGCCTCCAGCTGGGAAGCCGACAATTTTGGCGGCTTGCGGGTCTCCAGCGCCTGGGTGATGTAATCCGCCATTTCACCGGATGAGACCATTTGGTAGCCGTCTTCCAGACGCAGAATACGAATTCCCCTGCGGTTAAACGCCAGCTCGTCCGCCAGCGCATTGGTGGCAGCCACAATCTCGTCTGCGTCTGTCTCCAAAACAGCACACAGCTGCGGGATTTCCACCCGCTCTCCTGCGGCAAACAAGATGGCTTCAATGGCCCTCTGTAATTCAATTTGTTCCATTCAAGTCATCTCCTTTCAAAGTTTCCTCATCAAGCAGCCGCACGTTAGGATTCTCGCCGGTAACATCGTCTTCCAGTGTTACGGAATTGGTCTTACAAAGTTCCAGTATAGCCAAAAAAGTGGCAACTATTTCAGAACGGCTTCGGCTTCCCTTAAACAGGCTCTTCAGCTTTTGCACACCCCGCAGAATCAGATTGTGAATCAGTTCCTTTGCCTTTTTGGTAACGGGATAGGGCTCCTTGCCCACGATGCCCTTGAAATTCACCGTAGGCGGCGGGAGTCTGCGCTGGTTGCGCTCCGTTATCTCGTCCAAAGCCCACAGCATATCCATCACATCGTGCTGATAGCGGTAGGTGGTATCCCGGCGCAAGGGCTCCGGCGCCTTGGTAAACAGGCAACGACCCACGTCATTTAACGGCTCAAGGACCGTAATCGCCATACGAATCTGCTCCATCGCCTCGTGGCGCTGGCGTTCAATCAGGGACTGACGCAGCAAATCCAGCTCCGTCTCCGCCTCTACCGCCTCAGCTGTGGACAAAAGCATTTTTGTCTTAATCAGCATAAGGTGGGATGCCATGGTGATAAACTCGCTGGCAAGCTCAATGTCCAGACGCTTCATCTCCTCAAGGTACGCCAAATACTGCTCCAAAATAGCCGTAATGGAGACGTCCTGAATCTCTATTTTGTTTTTGCTCAGCAGCAGAAAAATGACATCCAGCGGACCTTCAAAGTCCTCCATCAGTTCCGTTCTGGTGTGGACAATGCCCTCCAAGCGGTATTTTGGTTCTCCCATAGTCGCTCCTTGTGCATACTTTCACATAATATCGCTGTTATTATACCAAATAATCCCGCAACCTGCAAGCTTTTTCCTTTCCGGGAAAAAATATTGCTTTTTTCGACAAAATATGCTATTATGAAGAAAATTATTGGAGGGATGAGCTATGGCTAACCGACCCAACCGCTATAAGGAAATGGAGCGCTATCTGACCTATGCACTTTGCCTGGATGCTGTGCTGTTTGTTCTTTATCTGATTGTTGCAGGCAACGGCATTATCTGGCTGAAGGTTATTCTCACACTGCTATGCTTGGCGCTGTCCGGCTTTATGCTATGGTTTTTGTATATGACCCGGGAGCTTTTAAGGCAGCGCAGCCTGTGGATAACCACCGGCGCGGCAGCAATTGCAATATGCGTGCTGCTGTCACTGATTTTGAACTTCCCCAGTCCCAACAAATACAAGCTTCCCGAGGACGCAGCCTGTCAAATCGTTGAAATGCTATAAAAATAACGCCGGATTTATTCCGGCGTTATTTTTTTACACTTATTTGCACAGCCACTGCAGCTTCCGCAATTACCACTGCACTTATACTTCTTTGCATTGAGAATTACATAGATACTGTAAGCTGCTATCATAACAAGCAGCAAAATATCAAACCATTTCACAGCAGCACCCCCACACGGTACACAAGCAGCGCCACAATCCACGCAACAACACATTGCATCACTGCAACACCGAATGCCTTCCACCCGGAATTCAGTTCTCTGCGAATGGCAGCAATTGCCGCCACACAGGGTGTATACAGCAGGCAGAAAACCAGAAAGCTACAGGCGGATTCTATGGTAAACAGGCTGTGAAGAGCTGTTGTGAGCTGTTCAGCACCCACGCCCAGAACCACGCCAAAGGTGCTGACTACTGCCTCTTTTGCGATAGCACCGGAGACCAAAGCCGTCACCATACGCCAATCCCCAAAGCCCAGGGGCGCAAATATGGGCGCTACCAAACGGCCAAGGGTTGCTAATATGCCGTCAGCGCTGTTTTCGGCAATATTCATACGCACATCAAAGGTCTGCAAAAACCAAATCAGCACCGTCGCAACAAAAATGACTGTAAACGCCCGCTGGAGAAAATCCTTTGCCTTCTCCCACATCAGCAGAAAGACGCTTCTGGCAGATGGCAGGCGGTAATTGGGCAGTTCCATAACAAAGGGTACGGGATTACCCTTAAATGCCGTATTTTTCAGCAGCAGAGCCACCAAAACTCCCACCAGCATACCACCAAAATACACAAAAAGCATCACAGGCAGCTCATTTCCCGGGAAAAATGCCGCCGCAAATACGGAGTAAATGGGAATTTTGGCAGAGCAGCTCATATAGGGTGTAAGTAAAATTGTCATTCTTCTGTCCCGGTTGGACGAGAGTGTTCTGGTAGCCATAATGCCGGGGACACTGCAACCGAAGCCGATGAGCATAGGCACAAAGCTTCTGCCGGAAAGACCGATTTTCCGCAGCAGCTTATCCATTACAAACGCCACCCGGGCCATATAGCCGGAATCCTCCAGTATGGACAGGAAGAAGAACAGTACCACGATAAGAGGCAAAAAGCTGAGAACACTGCCAACACCGGTGAATATGCCGTCAATAATCAAGCTGTGGACAACGGGATTGAGGCCATAGCGCGACAGCAGGTTATCTGCCAGCATTGTCAGTCCGTCAATGGAATAGGCAAGCAGGTCTGACAGCCACGCGCCAAAAACATTGAAGGTAAGATAGAATACCAGCGCCATAATCAGTCCAAACAGCGGAATGGCAAATACGCGGTGGGTAAGTACTTTGTCAATGCGCATACTTCTGCGGTGTTCTTTGCTTTCCACCGCACGGACAACGCAATCTCTGCATACGCCCTCGATGAAGTTGTAGCGCATATCCGCCAATGCCGCATTGCGGTCAAGACCTCTGTCAAACTCCATTTCAATAACAGAGTGCTCAATCAGCTCCACCTCATTGTTGCTTAGATTCAATAATTCCGAAAACTCCGTCTCCCCTTCTATCAGCTTCATAGCGCAGAAACGGCGGGAGATGTCAACCTTTCCCGCGTGGTCCTCAACGATGTGGCTCACTGCGTGGATACATCTATGTACCGGTCCGTCGGGGCAAAAGTCCAGCACCTTAGGCAGCCGCTTCTCTTTCGCTGTCAAAAGCACTGTGTCCACAAGCTCAGAGATGCCCTGCTTCTTTACAGCGCTGATGGGCACTACGGGCACACCCAGCGCCTCCGCCATTTTTTGAATATCCACACTGCCGCCGTTGTTGTGCAGCTCATCCATCATATTCAGCGCAATTACCGTAGGAACGCGAAGTGTTAATAGCTGCAGTGTCAGATACAGGTTTCTCTCAATATTTGTGGCATCTACAATATTGATAATGCCGTCGGGTTTTTCTTTCAATATGAAATCTCTGGTCACAACCTCCTCCTGAGAGTAAGGCCGGATAGAGTAGATTCCCGGCAAATCCACCACGCTGTGCTCCGTATTGCGAATATTACCGGTCTTTTGGTCGACGGTTACACCGGGAAAATTACCCACGTGCTGGTTGGCACCGGTTAAGACATTAAACAGTGTGGTTTTACCGCTGTTTTGATTTCCCACAAGAGCAAAAATCATACGCTTACCTCCTGCACCGAAATCATTGCGGCATCCTCCCGACGAATAGTAAGCTCATAACCGCGCACCTGAATCTGAATCGGGTCTCCCATAGGCGCGACCTTTTGAAGCAATACCTTCGTGCCCGGAATAAGACCCATATCCAAAAAGCGCAGACGCAAAGGACCGCTGCCGCCCACGGCGGAAATTTCCCCGCTCTGCCCGATTTTTAAATCGTTTATCGTCACAATTTGTCCTCCCAGGTTTAGTTAGCATATGCTAACTCTTTTTCTAAATTATAGCAACTCTTCTATAGTTTGTCAACTAAAAAAATACTCACTGTGCGATAACACAGTGAGTATTTTTTATTTACCGATGCTTGTGATGTCGTAAGGTGTTGCCTGATAGACAAAGTAGTTCAGCCAGTTGGAGAACAGCAGGTTGGCGTGACTTCTCCAGCGGACAATCGGCGCTTTGGTATCGTCATCATTGGGATAGTAATTCTCGGGAACATCTATGGGCAGGCCAAGGTTTTTATCCCGCAGATATTCCCTGTGCAGTGTATCGGGGTCATATTCAGAATGGCCAGTGACAAAGATTTGCCGTCCGTTCTTGTTCATAACCGCATATACACCGGCCTTTTCCGAGGACGCCAGAATCTTCAGCCCGTCCACCGCTTCAATGTCTTCCCGTAAAACGGTGGTGTGCCGGGAGTGAGGCACCCAGAAGCTGTCATCAAAACCCCGCAGGAGAATGGATCGGGGATAATCCTTAATGTGTTCAAACACACCGAACAGCTTCTTGGGGAGCGGTTGCTTATTAATGCCGTAATGGTAATACAAGCCTGCCTGTGCGCCCCAGCAAATGTGGAAGGTGCTCTGCACATTGGTGGTACTCCACCGCATATTCTCGCACAGCTCCGGCCAGTAATCCACATCCTCAAAAGGCATATTTTCTACCGGTGCGCCGGTAATCACCATACCGTCAAACTTGCGGTGCTTCAGCTCATCGAAGGTCTTGTAGAAGGTCAGCAGGTGTTCCTGAGAGGTATTCTTTGCAACGTGGGATTTGGTGTGCATAAGCTCCAAATGCACCTGCAGCGGGGTGTTGCCCAGAAGGCGGCTTAACTGTGTCTCCGTAACAACCTTGGTAGGCATCAGATTCAGTACCACGATTTCTAACGGGCGGATATCCTGTGTAACTGCCCTGTTTTCCGGCATAACAAATATATTTTCCTGCTGCAGTATGCCCGCGGCGGGCAAGTCATTGGGAATCTGAATAGGCACAGTCGCACCCCCTTTCGTCAATTTCCCCTATTCTACTAAAGAATTCCCCCTTTGTCAATTCTATGGATAGGTAATTAGGGTCGTACCGCCATAATAATGGGACAAAATCTGCCGGTAACTACTCCCCTTTACCGCCATTGCCTCCGCTCCGTACTGGCTCATACCTACCCGGTGACCAAATCCCTTGGTGGTTACATAAACGGAATTTCCCTGCGTTCTCATCGTAAAGACCGTTGAACGCAGCCCAAGCTTTTGCCTGAGTACTGTCCCGGAATAGACGCGTCCGTTGATTGCCATTGTGGCAACGCCGCCGCCCTGTGTATAAGTAACCTGGCCAAGGTGAATGCCGTTTGCACCCGGACTGATTCCCAGCAGATTCGCAAAGCTTTGCGTAGAAAATTTTACCTCATCTGTATAATGGACTGCCGACTCCTCCCCGGGGCTGTCCACCGCCTGCAAGTACGGAATATCCGTCCCCCACACCGCCAGCGCGTCCTCCGTTCTGCCGCCGGAGCAGGAAAAGTAGGTTGCGTCAATTAAAGCGCCGTTATATGTAAGCACCTGCCTTTTGGTATCCGCAATCGCCTTCACCGCCTTATCAATCGTCGACTGCAAGCCTCCGCTTGCAATATATTCCTCTATCGAGCAGTAGGCTTGACAGCAGGCCGCATCCGTACAAACGCCGCCGCTTTCGTGCTTTTTTCCGGTGGTATTGCGTTTAAGTGCATAAGTCCTTGCCACCACCGCCTGCGCCTTAATTGTTTCCTCGTGAAAATCAGCGGGAAGCTCGCCCAGCACAACACCTGTTAAATATCCGTCCATCTCCATTTCACAGGCTGTACCGTCTGCAAGCTGAACAGTAATTAAATCCGCAGGTTGTGTAGGCTGTTGGGTTGTGTCGACAATTTCTTCGGCACTCTCTTCCGTGGGGGCAGGCACTTTATCCGGCAACGCTCTTTCAGCAACAGAAAAGATAACACCCGGAAGCAGCACACCCATAACCAGCGCCAACAACCACGCCACACCATTTTGTTTCATATGTATCACCCACAATATCTTACCGTTTTTCAAGTGCAGAAAAACAGCGGAATCTGTCGATGGGGCAGTTTGCATTTTGTTCCACTTGACACACAGCGGCCGCAGACGTATAATTATTGTGATATTTTATCGAAACGGAGCGAACTATGAAAAAAACAATCCGTATCATCCTCCCGCTGATTCTTGCCCTTGCAATCATTCTTTGCACCGGCTGGTATCTGCTTATATACGATCGGGAGTTTACCAGAGATGTCCTGCTGCACGCAGCACGTTTCTTTGAGAGCAATGGAAATCGCACCGCCTCAACGTGGTTTTACAACACTGCTTATTTGCAGGCCGGTGACAATGATTCCATTGCCGTTGAGCTTGCCAACCAGTATAAAGAGTCCGGCAACTACACGAAAGCGGAATACACCCTTTCCAACGCTATTTCCGATGGCGGCGGCGTAGATCTGTACATTGCTCTTTGCAAGACCTATGTGGAGCAGGACAAGCTGCTTGACGCAGTGAATATGCTCAACAATGTCACAAACAAAGAGGTAAAGGCGCAGCTTGAGCTGCTGCGGCCCGCTGCTCCCAAGTGTACCCCAGACCCCACCACCTCCGGCTCCTACTACACCCAGTACATCACTGCGGAAATCTCAGCAGACAAGTGCGAGCTCTTTGTCTCTACCGACAGCGAGTTCCCCTCCGTCCGTGAAGACCGTTACGAACGGGGAATCACCTTAAAAAACGGCGAGAATGTTATCTACGCCGTGGCTGTTGCAGAAAACGGTCTGGTTAGTCCCACAGCAATTTTCAGCTTTACTGTGGGCGGCGTAATTGAAGAGGTCGATTTTGCAGATGCTGCGGTGGAAGCTGCTATGCGGGAGACGTTGGGTGTCAGCGCCGACAAGGTTCTGTATACCAACGACCTGTGGACAATCAAGGAATTTACAGTACCCGAAGGTGCTGAAAAGCTCACCGACCTGCGGCATCTTGCCTTCCTGGAAAAGCTCACCGTTAACAACTGTGTCTCCGGACAGCTGTCCAATATCTCTACCCTCGCAAACCTGCAGGAGCTGCGAATCACCGATACGGTTGTCACCGCAGAGGAACTGCCCTTAATCGGCCACCTGCCAAAACTTCAGACATTGGTTATGAATAATTGCAGCCTGTCCACAACCGCAGGTTTGGAATTTGCTGTAGGTCTTGTAAATCTGGATTTAAGCAACAACGCCATTCGGAACATTACTTCCCTTGGAAGCCTTTCCAAGCTGCAACAGCTTAATCTTTCCCACAACGCACTCAATGACCTGACAGCACTGTCCACACTAAGTGCGCTGGTTAATCTGGACGTGTCCTATAACAACATTCCCACGCTCACACCTGTGTGCGCCATTGCAGGTCTTAAAACAATCACTGCGGGCGATAATGCGATTACAGAAGTAAGCGGTGTTGGGAAGCTGACAGCATTGATCGAACTGGATATTTCCAACAACAAGATTGCGGATGCTTCCGCAATTGCTTCCTGTCTGGAACTGACAAAGCTGAACGTGTCCGGCAATGCCCTTACAGATATCACTGCATTCTCCGCGCTGACTAAGCTGACAGATTTGAATTTTGCCCATAACAAGGTCAAAAAGCTTCCCCAGTGGAAGACAGATTGCGCCCTTGTTAACATCGACGGCTCCTACAACCAGCTCAATTCCCTGGAGCCTCTGAAGGGTCTGAAGCAGCTGAACAACGTCTTTATGGACTACAACAAGGAAATTTCCTCCGTTAAGGCGCTTGCCAGCTGTCCCTTGCTGATTCAGGTAAATGTTTACGGCACCGACGTAACACAGGTCAGCGCGCTGACCTCCCAAAGCATCGTCGTCAACTACGACCCAACAAAATAAAAACAGCGGCAAGGCCAATCGGTCTTGCCGCTATTTTTCTGCATCTTCCGCTTCCATTTCCAGCAGAAGCTTTTTATCCTGTTTGCTTGTTAAATCAAGCTTCTCATACATATCAGGTCTACGCTGACGCGTTCTGCGCAGAGACTGTTTTCTCCGCCACTGGGCAACCTTTTCGTGGTTTCCGGACAGAAGAATCTCCGGCACTTCCCTGCCGTGCCACACCGCAGGGCGGCTGTACTGGGGGTATTCCAGTAGGCCGTTAAAGTGGCTTTCGTCCTCAAAGCACTCCGGGTCAGCCAGCACACCGGGTACCATTCTGCAAATGGCATCCGTCATCGCCATAGCCGCAATCTCGCCGCCAGTCAGCACAAAGTCACCGAGCGACAGTTCTTCGTCCACACACTCATCAATGAAGCGCTGGTCAACGCCCTCGTAGTGACCGCAAACAAACACGATATTCTCCAGCTTGCTCAGCCGGACAGCGTCTGCCTGGCAAAAGGCCTTCCCGCAGGGAGACAGGTAAATCGTATGCACAGGTCCGCCCGCCTTATCACAAACCGCTTCCCAGCAACGGTACAAGGGGTCTGCCTGCATAACCGCGCCGCGACCACCACCGTAGGGATAATCGTCCACCTGCATCTGCTTGTTGCTGGTGTAATCCCGAATCTGGTGGGTATCGATGGTGATAAAGCCCCGCTCCTGTGCGCGCCCCAAAATACTCTCAGACAGAACATCTCCAAGGGTATCGGGAAACAAGGTCAGAATGTCAATTCTCATCTGCGCGCATCCCCTCAATCAGTTTTACGTGCATTTCATTCTTTTCGATGTCGGTGGACAGAACAAATTCCTTTACAGCAGGAATCATATATTCTCCACCGCCGATGACATACACCGCGTTTCCGGGATAGTCCAGAACTTCGGTTATTTCGCCGATTTTCTTTCCCTCGCAGAAAACCTCCACACCAATTAATTCTGCACCGAAGATGACATCATCAGCAATGTCCTCACGGTACAGCTGAAGGATCTTTCCCCGCAGCGCCTGCGCGGCTTCCATTGTATCAACTTCCTGCAATTTTACAAGGTTGCAGGTCTTCTGGACACGGCAGGTCTCTATCTTATAAGCCTTTTCCGCAATGCGGCAACGGTCGAATTCACAAAGCATTTCGGGCGAATCCAGCCAGGTCAGCACCTTCACCTCACCACGGACACCGTGGGTGGTGACGATTTCACCCGCATCAATATAGAGCTTTCTCATAATCCCTCCAAAAACGAAATATGCGTGGCGCAAAGCGTCACGCATAAGCCGTCAATCTACGATTTCTACCGTGACTTTTTCGCCGGTGCGCTGGGCAACGGTTTTCACGATGGTTCGGATTTCCTTAGCAATCCGCCCCTGGCGGCCGATAACCTTACCCATGTCGCCGGGAGCAACACGCAGCTCCAGCACCTTACCTTCCTCATCAGAAACCTCGGTCACTGTAACTGCATCAGGATCGTCCACCAGATTCTTTGCCATATACAGCAAAAGCTCTTTCATTGGAACTCT
>JAZTWB010000028.1:0-5336 GCA_045635645.1 Faecousia sp.
GTAAGCCTGGGTCAGCAGTTCGCCGAAGCCGGAGCCGATGGTAGCCAGAACGATGCCGTCAACGTTGTTGGACAGAGCGGTCTGAACCATGGTGATCTGGCTGGGAACGTCCTTGGGGTCTTCGCTGGCGGGGCCCTGGAAAGTCAGCTCATAGCCCTTTTCCTTGGCAGCCTTTTCTGCGCCGGCCTTAACAGCCTGCCAGAAAGCGTGGGATTCGCCCTTTGCGATCACGGCGATGGTCTTCTTGCCGTCATCCTTGGGAGCGGCACAGGCGGCCAGGCTGAGAACCATAACCAGAACCAGTGCCAATGCAATGATTTTCTTCATAGTGTTTTCCTCCTAAATAATATAGTTGGTTTTATTCTAAGTGGGCCATTTGGCTCACACTTATTCCTTTATTTAAGCCTTGGAGGCTTCTTCCTTCTTGGGCTCTTCGATCTTCTCGATCTTCACCTTGTTCTGGTTATTGGTCTTAATGATATCCATCAGGATAGCCACAACCACGATCACACCGGTGAGCACGTAGGTCACGTAGGTGGAGTTCAGGCTGATGCCCAGCTTAGCCAGCACCATATTCAGACCGCTGCGGATAACCACCAGCAAAATGGCGCCGATGACAGAGCCGGATACGGAGGCAACGCCGCCGGCAGAAGAAGTGCCGCCAATATAAACGCCTGCGATGGCGTCCAGCTCCATACCGTTACCGGTCGCGCAGGAGATGGTGGGGAATGCGGCGGAGTAGAAAATAGCAGCGATACCGCAGAACAGACCTGCGAAGGTGTAAGCGAAAATCTTGTAGTTGTCGGTGTTGATACCGGACAGGCGGGTGGCTTCCTCATTGGAGCCGATGGCCAGAACGTAACGACCAATCTTGTTCTTGTACATCAGGTACATGCAAATCAGCATCAGACCGATAACCCAGAACAGACCCACGGGAATGGCGCTGACACCGCCAACGCTCAGGCTGGAGAAAGCCTTGTTGTACCAGGTGCCGGTGGGGAAGAAGATGTTGGGCACTTCCGCCAGCAGTGCGGACAGACCGCGGGATACCATCATAGTACCCAGGGTTGCGATAAATGCGGGAATCTTCAGCTTTGCCACCATCAGACCGTTGAGCAGGCCGCACAGGGTGCCGATGGCCAGCATCACGGGAATGGTTGCCCACAGGGGCAGGACGCCCATCGTGTACAGCTTACCGGCCAGAACGGCGGAAGCGATGGTAACCGTACCCAGAGACAGGTCGATACCGCCGGTGGCGATAACGAAGGTGACACCCAGACCCATAATGGCATAGGGAGCAAAATTCTGAATCATACTCAGAATCATGTACTTGTCACGAATCAGATTGGGGTTAACCAAGCTGAACACACCCAGCAGCACCGCAGTAGCGATAAGCATAATGATATTCTGCTGAAGCTTAAAGGATTTTTTCTGATTATTGCGTTTCATTGTATTCATTCCCTTTCCTTACTATCACTGCCGCATAGTGGCGTACTTCATAATTTCTTCCTGGGTGGCGTCGGCAATGTCCAGCTCACCGGTAATCCGGCCCTCGCACATCACGATAACCCGGTCGCTGAGCCGCTGGATTTCTGCCAGCTCAGAGGAAATCATAATCACGGACTTGCCCTCGGAGGCCAGCTCCTCCATCAGCGCGTACATTTCGCTCTTGGCGCGCACGTCAATGCCGCGGGTGGGCTCGTCAAAAATGAAGATGTCGGAGTCCTTCATCAGCCAGCGGGCGATGATGACCTTCTGCTGGTTGCCGCCGGAAAGGTTCTTCAGCAGCTGTTCCATAGAGGGGGTCTTGGTGCGCAGCAGTGCGTTGGTGTCTGCGGAGACCTTGGCAATCTTCTTGTCGTCAATCCAGCCTGCGCGGATAAATTTGTCCAGAGATGCAATGGCAGAGTTTTCAGACACGGACTTGCCCAGCATCAGACCGTAACGCTTCCGGTCTTCAGACAGGTAGCAAATGCCGTTTTTCACAGCCTGCTCGGGGGTTTTGATGTCAGTGCGCTTGCCGTTGATGTAAATCTCACCGGTCTGCTTCACATCTGCGCCGTAAAGTGCGCGGGCAACCTCCGTACGGCCGGCGCCCATCAGACCCGCAAAGCCCAGAATTTCGCCTCTGCGCAGCTTGAAGCTAACGTCCTTAACTTCCTTGCCGGCGTTCAGATGCTTAACCTCCAGCACCACAGGTGCGTCGGCAGGCACAGTGCTTGCTGCCTTCTTATCGCCCATAATCACGCGGCCGACCATCATTTTCACGATATCGTCCTTGGTGACCTCGGCGGTGTTGACGGTACCGATGTATTCGCCGTCACGCATAACGGTAACCCGGTCGGAAATCCGGTTGATTTCGTCCATACGGTGGGAGATGTAGATCATGCCGATGCCCTTTTCCTTCAGCTCCCGCATAATCTTAAACAGTTCCTCCACCTCCGGCTGGGTCAGCGCGGCGGTGGGCTCGTCCAGAACCAACAGCTTGCAGTCCCGGGAGATTGCCTTGGCAATTTCCACCATCTGCTGCTTACCTACAGTCAGCTCGCCCAGCTTCACGGTGGGGTCGATTCTCACACCGATTTTATCAAACAGCTTCTGGGCATCGGCAATCATCTTCTTATCGTCGATGATAATGCCCTTCTTGGGCTCGCGGCCAATGAACATATTCTGCGCCACGGTCAGGTGGTTCATCATATTCAGTTCCTGGTGAATAACACTGATGCCGGCAGCCTGAGACTCGGCAATATTGGCAAAGCTGACTTCCTCGCCAAAGTATTCAACTGTGCCGCCGTCTTTTTTATGTATGCCGCAAAGTACCTTAATCAGTGTGGATTTACCGGCGCCGTTTTCGCCCATCAGCGCGTGGACCTCGCCGGCTCTCAGCTCGAAATCTACACCTCTGAGTGCGTGCACGCCGGAGAAATATTTCTGAATGCCTTGCATTTTCAGAATCGTTTCGCCCATTTCTACATCACCTTTCTTAAAATATATCGCCCGAAAAAATTATCCTCAGAAAGGGCAATGCCGCGGAAATTTCTGTGCAACCGCGTTGCCGGCACGAGAGGAAAAATTCATAAAACTGTGTTCCATTCCAACATCTTGCACAAAAACGAAACGTTTCGTTTGTGAATGTTTACCTACAACACAGGCCAAAAAGGGTCTACACTGGTATTATAATAAACTTCACTAAAAAAATCAACACATTTTTTCAGTATTTGTATTGACAGTACAAAAATATTTTTATATTATAAAGAAAATGCTACTGCACAGCAGGCGCATTTGCGCGAAACGTTTCGTATTTTTACAGAATTTGGGAGGTGTGACGATGGCAACCATCAAGGATGTGGCCAAGCTGGCCGGTGTTGCGCCATCTACCATCTCCAAATACTTAAACGGCGGAAACGTGCGCAAGGAAAACGCCGAAGCCATTCGCAGCGCGATCGCACAGCTGGACTACCACGTAGACCCCTTTGCCCGGGGCTTAAAGTCTCACCGCAACCGCTCTGTGGGTGTTCTGCTGCCGGATATGACCGCCCCCTTCTACGGAAACGTAGTGATGGCAATGTCCCGGATTATGCGGGAGCGGGATTACCACTGTCTCATCTCTTCCTATGGGGCAAACCACGGCTTAGAGCGGGACAATCTGAAATTTATGCTCTCCTGCGGCATCGACGGACTGGTATACTCCCCGGAGGATTTATCCGCAGACGAATTTAACGAGCTGACCGCCAACTGCGGAATCCCCATCGTCCTGATTGACCGGATGATTCAGGGCATCAGCATCGACACCGTGGTGGTAGATAACACCGACGTGGTGTATAAAGCGGTAAACCGGCTGATTTCTGCCGGCCACAGCCGGATTGCCATTATCACCGGCCCCAAATCCGTCTACACCGCCAAGGAGCGTATGATCGGCTACCTGCGTGCCTTGTCCGACGCCGGCATTCTCTACGACGATGACCTGGTCATCAGCGGCGAAAACGATTTCGCCACCGGCTACCGTGGCTGCGAAACCCTGCTGCAGCAGAAAGAGCGCCCCACAGCGGTATTTACCACCAATTACGATATTACTATGGGCTTCATCACCGCCGCCCGGGAACGGGGATTGCGGATTCCCGAGGACGTGGACGTGTTCGGCTTTGACAGCGTGGAAACCTGTTCTATGATGAAGCCGCCCCTGCCGGTTGTCCATCAGCCGGACCAGATGATTGGACAGACTGCTGCCCAATACCTGCTGGACCGTCTGGACGGCTGCAACGCCGAACCCCGGGTAGTACGGCTCAAGTGCCGCATTACACCGGACAAATAACCGTGTATAAAACGCACAGCGTATTTATATATAATGTATTATAGGAGGAAATTACTATGGCAAAGAATAGATATGTGGGCGATTATCCCGTAATCGGCATTCGTCCCATCGTTGACGGCCGCCGTGGACCCCAGATGATGCGTGAATCTCTGGAGCCGCTGGTCTGGGCTATGGCAGAGTCTGCAAAGAAGCTGTTTGAGGAGAACCTGTTCTACTCCAACGGCGAGCCGGTTAAGGTCGTTATGGCAGACACCTGCATCGGCCGTGTTCCCGAGGCTGCCGCCTGCGCCAACAAGTTTAAGAAGGAAGGCGTTTCCATCACCCTGTCCGTTACCCCCTGCTGGTGCTACGGCTCCGAGACGATGGATATGGATCCCCACACCATCAAGGGTGTCTGGGGCTTCAATGGCACCGAGCGCCCCGGCGCTGTGTACTTAGCCGCCGTTCTGGCAGGTCACGCCCAGAAGGGTCTGCCCGCCTTCGGCATTTACGGCCACGAGGTACAGGACCGTGACCAGGTCACCCAGATGCCCGAGGACGTAAAGGAAAAGCTGCTGCGCTTCGGCCGCGCCGCTGTTGCCGTTGCTACTATGCGGGGCAAGTCCTACCTGCAGATCGGCTCTCAGTGTATGGGTATCGCCGGCTCCATTATGGACCAGAGCGTGCTGGAAGAGTACTTCGGTATGCGCGTTGAGTCCGTGGACGAGGTAGAAATCCTGCGCCGTATGGAAGAGGGCATCTACAACGAGGAAGAGTTCCAGAAGGCTCTGGCCTGGACCAAGGAGCACTGCAAGGAAGGCCGCGACGACAACGTCGAAGAGGTTGAATTCCTGGGCGAGAAGGTGCGCATCAAGTTCACCCCCGAGGAAAAGGAAAAGCAGTGGGAGTTCACTGTTAAGATGTACTGCATCATCAAGGACCTGATGGCAGGCAACAAGAATCTCCCCGACAAGTTCGAGGAAGAGAAGGTCGGCCACAATGCTATCGCCGGCGGCTTCCAGGGTCAGAGACAGTGGACCGACCA
>JAZTWB010000029.1:0-7770 GCA_045635645.1 Faecousia sp.
CTCCTGAAAATTGGAGATGGTATCATCATAAACCACCTGAATGGGGGTAAAATAGGTACCGTCGTTCAGCATAATAAAGCCAAACTGCTTGGACGGACGGCGATTGCGCACCCAGCCACCTATCGTAACGATCTGGTCAGCATACTGGGCGGTATTCTTAAACAACGCGCGAACAGAAATCAGTTCCATAGTGATTACCTCTTTGTAAAGCTATTTTATAAAGCTATAATATAAAGAGTATACGCCAAAATGGAAGATTTTACAAGAGGCATCTGCATATTTTCCGTATTTTAGTTTAAAAGAAACACCCCAAGATTCAAATATGCCGCAAAAGTGACCCACAAAAGGTACGGGATCAGCAGATCCCCCGCCCCTTCGTCAATTTTAGAAAACCGCCGCAGGGTAATGACGATGGCTACCCACAGGATCACCAGAATCACCAAAGCCGCCAGATACATCTGTCCCCGAAAGAACACCACCGGCCACAATAAATTCAACCCCAGCTGCACCCCGTAGGCCGTCAGCGCCTTTTTGATCTGCGCCGGAGCTTGCCCGGAAGTAAGTACCCGATAAGACGCCTCGCCCATCAATAGATACAGCACCGTCCACACAATGGGGAACACCCACGCCGGCGGTGACAGGGGCGGCTGATTGATAACCTGATAGCTTCTCATTCCGCCGGACAGCAGTGTCGCCAAGCCGCCGACTGCCAGGGGTATTGCCCAGCAGATGAGCCGCTTTTTCCAATTGTTAGTCATATAAATCCCTCCTTGCGTCTACTGTATGCAAAACACGGTGGTATTCTCCATCGAAATTTCGGTTGCGCAACATAAAAACATCGGTTACAATAAAAGAAAATGCGAAAGGAGCTTTCCTATGAAATCGAAGGTGTATTTCTGTAAAGAGTTAACAGCCGAGGCGGTGCTGAGAATGTACCGGCAGCTGGAGATAACCCTGCCCGGACGGGTGGCAATGAAGGTGCATTCCGGTGAGGCAGGCAATCCCAACTTTTTAAGACCGGAATTCTGGAAAGCGGTGGCGGATTTCGTGGGTGGCACGATTGTGGAGTGCAACACCGCCTACGAGGGCGCAAGAAATACCACCGCCCGCCACAGAGCGCTGTTTCAAGCCCACGGCTGGAGCGATGTGTTCCCCGTGGATATTCTGGACAGCGAGGGTCCCGATATGGAGCTGGCCATTCCCGACGGCGCGGTGATTCAGAAGAATTTTGTGGGTAAAAATATGGCAAATTACGATTCTGCCCTGGTCTTGTCCCACTTTAAGGGTCACCCTATGGGCGGCTTCGGCGGCGCGCTGAAGCAGCTGGCCATCGGCTTTGCCTCCTCTTATGGCAAGGAGTATATCCACGGCGTGGGCGACCCGGCCCAGTTCTGGGACAGAAAGCAGGAGCGATTCTTGGAGGCAATGGCAGACGCGGCGGCCTCAGTGGTACGCTACTTTGACGGAAAGCTTGCCTATATCAATGTGATGAAAAATTTAAGCGTGGACTGCGACTGCTGCGGCGCGTCCGCCAAGCTGCCCTGTATGCAGGACGTGGGAATTCTGGTGAGCCTGGACCCGGTGGCTATTGACCAGGCCTGCGTGGATTTGGTCTATGCCTCCGATGACCCGGGCAAAGCCGACCTTATCAAGCGAATCGAAACCCGCCAGGGTATCCACACACTGGAAGCGGCGGAAAAGCTGGGAATCGGCAGCCGGGAATATGAATTGATTGGAGTCTGACACAATGGGTGATTGCAAATCCTGCGCCGGCGGGTGCGGCGGCTGTAGTGGCTGTGGCAAAGCGCTGGAGCTGACAGCGGGAGAAATCCACCTGCTGAAAGAATTGGGGCAGTATTCCTTTCTGCCTGTCGCCAGAAAGGCCGACGATATGACGCCCGTATACAAAGAAGATAATGTCTATTCCGTGGAAGAATACGCTGTGATCATACAGCTGCTGGAGAAAAAGGGCCTTATCTATCTGGATTATACACCTCTTTCGGGGGCAAAAATGGGACAGTATGCGGGTTTTCCTGTCCACGGCAGTATGGGGCTAACCCAGCGGGGTCAGCAGGTACTGGAGCTTTTGGAAATACAGGGAATCGAGGAGTAAACCAAAAAAATATGAGACTTGCAGAGGCAGCCGTTGGCTGCCTCTGATTGTATTCTAATTTAGATATTATAAATAGAATATATCTAATCATAATAAAATAGAATACAATATGCAAGAGGGAAGGTGATTGTCTTGGAAAAATTTGTTGCCCGCAAATCAGAGAAAGATGTTATCTCTATGCGGATTTCTACGGACACGCTGAAAATTATTGACGATAAAGCCGCAGAAATTGGCATTAGCAGAAACGAATTGATCAACCAGATGATCCAATACGCCCTAAGCAATATGGGTGAACAGAAATAACAAAACGAGCGCTACTTTTCAGTAGCGCTCGTTTTTTGTTGAGAATTGATTAAAGGGCGCGGATGGAATCCACCGGCTTTTTCTTTGCCGCATTATACACAGGCAGGAAGGTTGCAACAATGGCGGTGACCACGGCAACGCCCACCAAAATGGCAAAGGACAGCGTGCCGAAGACAAACACAGATGCACCGATGTACTCTGCAAGAGAGCTGTTGATCAGACCGCATACAAAGAAGCTTGCTACGGTAGACAGCACAATGCAGATGATAGTAATCACAGAGGATTCGGAGAAGAAAATCTTGAATACGTCCGCACTCCGGGCGCCTACAGCCCGCAGGATACCGATTTCCCGCTTTTTGTAGGAGATGGAAACGGAGATAAAGTTGGACAGCAGCAGGGCGGCAAACACCGCAAATGCCAGACCGATGTACAGGAAAGCGGTGGAAAGACTCTCTACCATATCGTCCGCCATTTGCAGATTGCCGATAAAGTTGCTGGAAATGGCAATGCGGGTAGACTTCTCGTCAAAGTCCTTATTGCTGTAGATGTTCCAGTACTCCTGCACAGCGGCTTCGCTGTAGACAAAGGATACCACCGCGGTGGAGTAAACGTCGTTCTCCGGAGGGACGTAGCTGGTTTCGGTGTCGCCGTAGTACTCAATGTAAGTCTTCTGCACATCCCAGAGGCGGTTAAAGGTGTTTTCGGAGAAGACGATCAGGTTTTCGCCGATGTACTGATTGGTGGTGGGCTTGCACACCACACCGGTGATGGGGAACAGGTACTCATCGCCTGTGGGGGTCTGGTTTCTTTCGTCAAAGAATTTCATACCAATGGTTAGTGACACATTGTCCTTCTTTGCAGCGGCAAACACCTCAGCGATTTTGCTTTCCAGCTGCTCCTGGGTAAAGGGGGTGAAGTTGTCGGTTTTGTCTTCTTCGTTCCAGCTGTAAATGCCGCCGTTCATAATCTGATTGGCAAGATCCGTGGTCTTGCGGTAGTACTCCGAAAGTGTGTAGTTTTCGCTCTTTTCCGCCTCTTCAATCAGCCTCCAGTAGGCGTCCTGCACCGCCTGAGCGAAGAAAGAGGTGCTGACAAAGGCCTGGTCGTCGCCCCGGGCAGTGCCGTCGGGGGTGTATACGGTTTCCCCAGAAGTAAGGTCGGACAGGCGCTTGTAATTGGTGTTGGGCCATTCGGGATAGGTGCAGGTGCCGTTCAGCTGCAGTGCGGCTACCACCCGGGTGTAGTCGGTGATGCTCTCTTGCTTGTAGTAATTCTGAGAAGCAAACTGGGTGATGCGGTCTTCGGTGGTGAAGACCATACAGTGCAGGGTGTCCTGCATATAGGTTTCCAGCTTGTAGACAAGGGTGTTGTTGTCGGTGTCGCCGTTTTTCAGTTCGTCGAATTCCGGGGAAACAGCGCCGGAGTCCAGAATGCCCGTAATTTCGTAGGCCTCGCCCTGAATGTTAATCTTCTTGCCGATAAACTGAGACGGGTCGGTGACCTCTATCAGATTTCCGTCGGTGTCCATTGCCTGACACTGCATAAACATATCGGCGATGTAGGAGGTAATGACAATCTGGTTGTTGTTTTCGGGGTATTTGCCGTTGATGCTCTGGCGCAGGGGATGGGTCTGGGGCAGGAAGGCGTAGGCGCGAATCCGGTTGACCCAGTAGCGGGAGCTGTTGTTCCGAAGATTGAAATTGCCGCCCATATTCTCTGCCGCGCCAAAGACATCACTGCCCAGACGGTTGGAAATTTCATTTAGCTCGTCGGCGCTGAAGTGACCCTGGTTGTAGCCCTCGTATTCACCCTCTTTTTCCCCGTTGTGATACCAGATGTGCTTGGTGGCGTAATCCTTGCGCAGCTGGACGTTGGCGATGTGCAGGTCGGAGAGAGTCTCTTTGAAGGTTGCCTCGCTGTTGTAGAAATTCAGTGTGGACAGCAGACCCAGAAGGGTAAACGCCACGGTGCAGAGAATGATGGTGAAGAACAGCCGCAGGGGCTTGAGCCGCAGACCGGACGCGCCGATTTTCACCGCGTGGCGAATGGGCAGCTTGGAGCGGATAAAACGGCTTTCCTCCTTGGTGTATTCCTTTTTGGGGAGGGCATCGGAATCCGTGTCCAGAAAGACCTCTTTCTGACCGTCATCGTTGATGCGGTTTGCCTTTTTGAAGGTCTTGACGTCCTTTTCGTCTTTTGCGATGACAATATCCCTTTCGGATTTCTTCAAAAAGGCTTTGATTTTTTCAAAATCGCTGTCGGTGAGGTCACTGCCGTTTTTGATGCACAGCACATCGCCCACAGTGCTTAAGTTGTCGCTGACAGCAGTCTGGGAAAGCGTTCCCTTGGAGATGTCGGAAATCACTTTGCCGTCCTTCAGCTCGATAATCCGGTCGCCGTATTGCTCGGCAAATTCCCGGTCGTGGGAGACCACAATAACCAGCTTCTTTGCAGAGAGCTTTTTCAGTGTCTCAAGAACCTGTCTGCCGGTGTTGGAGTCCAGCGCGCCGGTAGGCTCATCTGCCATAATGATTTCCGGCGACTTAATCAGCGCCCGGGCAATGGCGATTCTCTGCTTCTGACCGCCGGAGAGGGTGTTGGGTTTGCGCTTGGCGTAGCCCTGCAGGTCAACCTCCTCCAAAAGGGCGCTGATGGCCTTTTTGTCCTTGGGCTTGCCCTGCAGCTCCAGCGCCAGGGCGATATTGTCCTCCACGGAAAACTCGTTCAGAATATTGTATTCCTGGAAAATAAAGCCGATAAAGGTGTTGCGGTAGCTGTCAAAATCGCTCTGGGAGAAGTCCTTGCTGCTGCGGCCCTTGACAATAATCTCACCGCCGGTGGGGTTGTCCAGACCGCCGCACACGTTCAAAAGGGTGGACTTACCGCTGCCGCTCTTACCCAGCAGGAAGACCATACCGGTCTCCGGGAACTGGAGGGTCACGCCGTCCAGTGCGTGGACATCGGCGCCGTTTTTGGTTTTGTAGATTTTGGTTAAGTTTACAACCTTTAACATAACGCTCAACTCCTTTGCGTAATTTGTCATAACCAGTATACCACAACGGAAAAACCGCCGCAAGTGAAAATTGCAGCGCAACACAGAATGCCTGCCGGCGGCGGTACTTTCTTGTTTCGGCAAGAAAGTACCCAAAGAAGCCGACTTAAGGGGCGCTACGAGCCAATCGCGCCCCCTTAAGAATCCCCCGCCGCTTTTTGGTTTCTGCTCAGACTTAGGGGGATTCTAAAGGGGCACGCGGGGAACAGCTTTTTGTAGCACTGACTTGACCGCGCCCCCTTTAGCCGTCTGGGGAGTCCGGGGGCCATACGGAAGGTCCTCGGCGGCTCTTTGCATACTTTCTCGCCGGAGAGAAAGTATGACGTCCCTGCTGTTGGAGAGGTTCTTACTTATAATAAACGCACACCCGCCTGCAGATGCAGACGGGTGTTGTGTTTACAGTTCGATTTGCTCTGTAAAGGCTTTCTTGTCCTGGGCACCGAAGTAGGCAGAGCCTGCCACGAAAACGTTCGCGCCGTTTTCCTTGCAGGTCACCACGGTGTTCAGGTCCACACCGCCGTCCACCTCCAGATGGCAGGCGGGATTTACCTCGTCCAGCATCTGGCGCAGCTTTTTCACCTTAGGCATCATATCTGCCATAAACTTCTGACCGCCAAAGCCGGGCTCCACGGCCATTACCAGTACCATATCCACCATAGGCAGATATTCCTCATTGGCCTCTGCGGGGGTCTTGGGCTTGACCACGATGCCGGGCTTTACGCCCAGAGAGCGAATCAGCTCCAGGGTCTTGCGAATATTTTCGGGGGTGTCCGCCTCCACGTGAATGGTTAAGTAGTCAGCGCCTGCCTTGCAGAAATTCTCTGCGTACTTGATGGGGGTGTCAATCATCAGATGTACGTCCAGCACCAGATCTGTGACAGGGCGCATCGCCTTGACCAGAGAGTAGCCGAAAGACAGATTGGGCACAAAATGGCCGTCCATAATGTCCACGTGCAGCCACTTGACGCCGCTTTCCTTGCAGGCGGGAAAGTCCCGCTGCATATTCATATAGTCGCAGGAGAGAATGGAAGGAGCTAAAATATTCATAATCATTTCCTCACAGTTTTTCATTATTTTCAATTAGGTCAGCCAGGGTAATGCCTTCAAAGAAGCCGTCAATCATAGCGTCCAGCTTGTCCCACATAGGCTTGGTCTGGCAGCAGGCAGACCGCCCGCAGGCCGACGGCCCCTGGCTGGTGCAGGACACCGCAGCCAAAGACCCCTCGGTGAGCTTTAAAATGCTGCCCACAGTGTATTCAGCTGGCTTTCGGTTTAATCGATAGCCGCCGCCCTTGCCGTGGACTGCGTCCACAAAGCCTGCCTTGGACAGGGTTGCCATAATGGTTTCCAGATATTTTTGAGAAATTCCTTCCGCCTCGGCGATTTCCTTCAGCGGGATAAAATCCTCCGCCCCCTTCAGCGCAAAATGCACCATCACACGCAGGGCGTAGCGTCCTTTCGTCGATACGATCATATTATTCGTGGCAGTGACCGCAGTGGGCGCAGTCAGGGAACTGGGTGTGGTCGTATTCGATGCCGTTTTTGTCGTAGTAGTCCTTTAGAGCGGATTTGATTGCCTCCTCTGCCAGCACGGAGCAGTGGAGCTTGTGGGCAGGCAGACCATGGAGGGCCTCGGCGACTGCATCATTGGTCAGCTGCATCGCCTCGGAAATGGGCTTGCCCTTAATCATCTCCGTTGCCATAGAGGAGGAGGCAATGGCAGAGCCGCAGCCGAAGGTTTCGAATTTTACATCGGCAATGATGTCGTTTTCGATTTTCAGATAGATTTTCATAATGTCGCCGCATTTGGCGTTGCCAACCTCACCGACGCCGTCGGCGTTCTCGATGACGCCCACGTTCCGGGGGTGGGTGAAATGATCCATAACAATTTCGCTATATAAAGCCATAATAATTCTCCTTACAAAATATATTCGCGCTTGCCGGTCTGCAGGTCACGCCACACGGGGCTCATGTTCCGCAGCAGCTGCACCACTTCCGGTACAACGGCAAGGATATGGTCGATTTCCGCTTCGGTGTTGTAGTGACACAGGGAAAGCCGCAGGCTGCCGTGCGCCACATCGTGGACGCGGCCGATGGCCAGCAGCACGTGGCTGGGATCTAACGAACCGGAGGTGCAGGCCGAGCCGGAGCTGGCGCACACGCCCATAGCGTCCAGATACAGAAGCAGGCTCTCGCCCTCGATGCCCTCGAAGCAGAAGCTCACATTGCCGGGCAGCCGATTGACGGGATCGCCATTAAGGGCGCTGTGGGGAATCTGGGAAAGACCGGCGATGAGCTTGTC
>JAZTWB010000030.1:0-21466 GCA_045635645.1 Faecousia sp.
TCCTCATCAGAAACCTCGGTCACTGTAACTGCTTCAGGCTCGTCCACCAGATTTCTTGCCATATACAGCAAAAGCTCTTTCATTGGAACACTCCTTAGGGATAATTACAGCACACCGGCTTTTTTCAGCAGACCGTGCACGGTATCGGTGGGTTGTGCGCCATTCTTAATCCAAGCCTGAACCTTCTCTGCATCCACGGTGATGGTGGCGGGGTTGGTCAGAGGATTGTAGGTACCGATCTCTTCGATGCAGCGGCCGTCACGGGGAGCGCGGGCATCAGCGACAACGATACGATAGAAAGGAGCCTTCTTTGCACCCATTCTTCTAAGTCTGATTTTTACCATAGGGTTTCACCTCCAAAATAATTTCTGTTAATCTATATCGCAAAGCATTTTGCTTAGAGCGAACTACATTAGAAGCCGGGGAATCCGCCGAAACCGCCGAATCGACCCATACGCTTCATCTTTTTGCCCATCCCCGGGCCGGAGAATTGCTTCATCATAGATTTCATCTGGTCAAAGGATTTGAGCAGTCTGTTGACATCCTCAACCTTTACACCCGCGCCGCCGGCAATCCTCTTCTTTCTGCTGGCACCGATGATGCCGGGGTTCTCCCGCTCTTTGGGTGTCATAGAAAGGATAATCGCCTCTGTGCGACCCATCGCCTTTTCGTCCAACTGGACGTTCTTAAGGCCCGCGCCGCCGGGCAGCTGGGCAAGAAGGTCCTGCATAGAGCCCATAGACTTCAGCTGCACCATCTGGTCATAGAAGTCCTGCAGGGTGAATTTATTGGATTTCAGGCGCTCCTCCAGCTCGGCAGCCTTCTTGGCATCATAGGCCTGCTCCGCCTTCTCGATAAGGCTCAGCACATCGCCCATTCCAAGGATTCTGGAAGCCATACGGTCCGGATGGAAAGCCTCAATATCCTCCAGCTTTTCACCCATACCGGCAAATTTAATGGGCTTTCCTGTGATGGCACGCACGGACAGTGCTGCGCCGCCACGGGCGTCGCCGTCCAGCTTGCTGAGCATAACCGAATCAATGTCCAGCCACTCATTAAAGCTTTGCGCCGCATTGACGGCGTCCTGACCGGTCATCGCGTCCACAACCAGCATAATCTCGTCCGGTTTTACGGTGGACTTAATGTTCTTCAGCTCCTCCATCAGTGTCTCATCCACGTGGAGGCGGCCGGCGGTATCCAAAAATACCATATCGTGGCCGTGCTGACGGGCATACAGGACAGCGTCCTTTGCAATCTTCACAGGGTCTGTCTGACCCATTTCAAAAACGGGAATTCCCAGCTTTTCTCCACATACCTTCAACTGGGTAATGGCAGCAGGCCGGTAGATATCGCAGGCAACCAGCAGCGGATTTCTTCCCTGCCGCTTCATAAGGCCGGCAAGCTTTGACCCATTGGTGGTCTTACCCGCACCCTGCAGACCCACGAGCATAATCACTGTCGGTCCGTTGGGATTGATATTGATATGTTTGGCATCGCTGCCCATAAGAGCAGTCAGCTCTTCGTTGACGATTTTTACAATCATCTGCGCGGGGCTCAGTGCTTCCAGCACATCGCTGCCAACGCACCGCTCCGAAACAGACTTTACAAAATCTTTAACTACCTTGTAGCTTACATCCGCTTCCAAAAGTGCCATGCGAATCTCGCGCATTGCCTCTTTTACATCGGATTCCTTCAGGCGTCCTTTGCCGCGAAGCTTTTTGAAGGTAGCGGAAATTTTCTCGGTTAATCCTTCAAATGCCATAATTTACTCCTCAATGGACGCTGCCGCTTCTGCAATCCTGCAGGCTGCCTCCCGCACAACTGGGTCGGAATGGTCCTTTAATGCCGAAACGGCCGCTAAAACGGAATGCTTGGCTTCTCTGCTTTGCATATAGTGGCGCAGGCATCCGGTCTTGGCCTCCATCTTTTCCAGACGGGCCTGGGCGCGGATAATGTTCTCGTGTACACCCTGGCGGCTGACGCCCAATTCCTCAGCAATCTCCGCCAGAGAAAGGTCTTGATTGTAGCGCAGGTCAAGGCAGGTCCGCTGGCGTTCCGTAAGCAGGTCACCGTAGTAGTCAAAGAGCATCAGCATCTCAACTGCATCCATCGGAACACCCCCTGTCAACCATTTTTCCTTTACACTCAGCACATCATACACCAAAGTTTTCCGCTTGTCAAGTGTTTTTTCTTGTCACCACAGCATACCAGCGTGAAATCTCGGAAATTTTTAAAAATCCCAACTTTTCATAGAGCTTGATAGCCGGAAAATTATCAGAGGCAACCTCCAGATTTATTCTCTCTGACTGCAGCACGCCGCACAGGGCAAGCATTACGTCCATACCCGCACCGGGTTTTGCCGCAATAACCGATTCCACAGTCTCACCCCGGGCAATGCCAATACCCAAGAGGTCGCCATTCCTATGGACAAAATACCCCGCGCCCTCGTTCATAATCGCTTCGGCATCAAGGCGCGTCATCGTTGCTGCGTGAGAAACACACTGCATTTTCTCATTGTATAAGCTGCGCCACTTATCAACAGTCTTTTCCGTTACCGGAAAAAGCGCCGCGTCCGATTCCCCTATCCCGTCACGAAGTCTGCACATTTTCCAGACTGCACTGTGCAGCGGGTACTTTTCCAAAAAGCTGTGGCCTGTGGCATAAATCTCCTCTGCCCCGGCGCTTTTGCAAAACGAAATACATTCGCCAAGCAGCTGTTCCGGCTGCAAAGAATCTTGAATCGTGATATAGGCAATGCCTTTGTACGGCACCTCTTTCAGCGCAACACTCGCCACACCAAACTCCGTTGTAAACACAGGTATATCCCGCATCAAATCACCTCGCTTACATCATACCACATTGCTTCTGCGCCGTCCAGACAATATTCATTGTGACCGAATTCCCTTGTTTTTGCACTTTTTACTACTATAATGGTCTTAAATTCACATAACGGAGGTTTTTCTATGAAGAAAACAATCGGCAAAAAGGAGTACGATACCGAAAACGCAGAGGTGGTAAAACGGGTTTCCCACAGTCACTTCGGCGACCCGGCTGGCTATGAAGAAATCCTTTATCGGACACCCGACGGATTCTATTTCATTTATGTCTGTGGCGGTGAGGATTCCCCCTATCCCAAGGCAGACATTCAGCGCCTTGCCAGGGATAAAGTAGATGCCTGGCTGGAAAGCCGGCAATAAGCGAAGGAGATTGCTTTGCAATCTCCTTTTTTCTTGACAAATATGATATGATATTATGTAGAAGTTTGTAAACGGAAGCTGTGTTGACAACATGAAAAAAGCACTTATATTTACCATCTCCATACTGCTGCTGTGTTCATTATGTACCGGCTGCCACCGTGATGAAGCGCAGGTTGTGGCAACCACACTGCCTGTCTATGATTTCACCACAGCCCTGTGCAAAAACACCGGCATCTCCGTTGCAAGACTGATAACAGAAAACGTAGCCTGTCTGCACGATTACACCGTACAGGTATCCCAAATGCGTGCCGTAGAGGCAGCGGAGGCGGTAGTTATCAGCGGCGCAGGGTTGGAGGAATCTCTGGCAGATATCATCCAAAATTCTACTTGCGTAATTGACGCATCTGCAGGTATCACCCTCACCTGCGGTCACGAACACGAGGGTCACGAGCATACCCACGACCCACACATATGGCTCTCCCCGGAAAACGCAAAGCAGATGTGCAACGCTATCTGTGCGCAGCTATCCACCCTCTACCCTGCTCATAAGAACATATTTAATGAAAATCTGACGGATATTCTCCAACAGCTGGACGCATTACAAGCCTACGGAGAAAATTCTCTGTCCGGACTCGCCTGTGGAAATTTAATTACCTTTCACGACGGTTTTTCTTACTTTGCAGACAGCTTCGGACTGAATATTCTGCAGGCAGTTGAAGAGGAATCCGGCAGTGAGGCATCGGCAAAAGAGCTGATTTCACTGATTGAATTGGTGGAAGTCAACCGGCTGCCTGCTATCTTCACAGAAACGAACGGAAGCGTAGCAGCTGCGGAAATCATTGCCAAAGAAACCGGTGCAAGAATTTATTCTCTGGATATGGCAATGTCCGGTGACAGCTATTTTGACGCAATGTATCACAACATTGACACTATTAAGGAGGCATTGGAATGAATATGGTCACCCACGGCGGCGCTTGCGGACATTCCTGCTGCCTCCGCATACAGGATTTATCCGTAAAACTGGGAACACAGACTATTTTAGAGGACATCAACCTGCACGTACACTGCGGTGAGATGATTGCGGTTATTGGCCCCAACGGCGCCGGCAAAAGCACCCTGATTAAGACGATTTTAGGGCAGCAGAGCCACGAGGGTGTAATATCCTTTTCTGTGCCGGGTCAACGTAACCGCAAGGCAAAAATCGGCTATGTGCCCCAAAGCCCCACCTTTGACAGTGCCGACCCGGTAAGTGTTGCGGACCTGTTTGCCTGCTGTATGAGCAAGCGCCCGGCTTTTCTGGGGCATTCAAAAGCAATGCGTCAGAAGATTCTTGCCTGCCTTGAACGGGTACGCAGCGAAAATTTGATTGATAAGCGTATCGGCACACTCTCCGGCGGTGAACTGCAGCGGGTGCTGCTTGCCCTGGCGCTGGAGCCTATGCCCAACATTCTGATTCTGGACGAGCCGCTGTCCGGTGTAGATGTGGAGGGTATGGAGCTGCTTATGGATATGCTGGACGAAATCCGCAAGACCTATGACCTTTCCATACTGATGATTACCCACGATTTTTCTATGTTGCCCCGGTATGCAGATCAGGTAGTGCTGATTGACCGAAAACTAATCTGTCAAGGTACACCTGAGGATGTTCTGAATTCTGAGGAATTCCGTCGCGTATTTCACAGAAAAGGAGGTCTGCTGTAATGGAACTATGGTATCGATTCTGTCAGTGGCTGCCTTTCGAAATCCTCCAGTGGAACTTTATGTGCAACGCTCTGCTCGCGGTTTTGCTGATCGCCCCGCTATTGGGCCTGTCTTCAACACTGATTGTCACAGGAAGAATGAGCTTCTTCTCCGACGCGCTGGGACATTCCGCCTTCACCGGTATCGCCATCGGCTGTATCTGCGGCGTCAGCGCCCCCACTTGGGTGGCAGTCATTTTTGCAGTTGTGTTTGCGTTGCTGTTTTCCTTCGTGCGCAGCCGCAGCAACCAGACTGCAGACACGCTGATTGGTGTATTTTCCAGCAGCGCAGTCGCCATCGGCATTTTTATTGCCACATTGGGCGGAAACAGCTTTACCAAATATAACCGCTATTTAATCGGCGACATTCTCTCCGTCACTCCCGCTGAAATCGGTGCATTGGCTGCAACCACCGTTGCAGTGGTACTGTTTTTCGTATTATTTGGTAACCGGCTGACCCTGTCTTCCATACATCCGGCACTGGCATCGTCCCGCAATCTCTCACCGGCAGTCGCCCAAACGATGTTTACCACGGCAATCGCGGTAATCGTCACCCTGTCTATCTCTTGGGTAGGACTGCTGATTCTCAACTCACTGCTGGTGTTGCCCGCAGCAAGCGCACGAAATATATCCCGGAATTTAAGGCAATATCACGGCTTTTCTGTGCTGTTTGCACTGATTGCCTGCGTGCTGGGTCTGGTGATTTCCTACTATCTGGGCACGTCCTGCGGCTCTGCCATATCGCTTTTGCTGGCGGTTATTTTTGCTGTATCATTTTGCTTCCGAAAGGTGCGGTGCTAAAATGGATATTGTCATTCGACCCATTGCGAAAATGCGCAGTGATTTCCCCACAAAGTTCGGAATTCCCCGTCAGAGCGGTCTGGTTGATGCACTGCAATCTACTATTGTATTTGAGCCGGAATATCGAAACAACGAGGCATTGCGGGGATTGGAGGACTTCTCCCATCTGTGGCTGATCTGGCAATTTTCGGAGGCTGTGCGGGACGGCTGGTCTCCCACTGTCAGGCCGCCCCGTCTGGGCGGAAATGTGCGAATGGGCGTGTTTGCAACCCGCTCACCCTTCCGACCCAATTCTCTGGGCTTGTCCTGTGTGAAAATTATCGGTCTTGAGCAGACGGAAGAAAACGGCACCGTCATACACGTTGCCGGCGCGGATTTGATGGACGGCACACCGATATTTGACATTAAGCCCTATATTCCATACAGTGATTCCCACCCGGAAGCACTGGGCGGCTTTACGGCGTCGGCAGGCGAATATCTTCTTACCGTGGACTTCCCTGCCGAGCTACTGGAAAAGCTCCCGGAAAGCAAGCGCGAAGCAGCTAAAGATGTCTTGTCTCACGATCCAAGACCCTCCTATCAGCGCACGCCCGGACGGGTTTACGGACTGGCCTTTGCAGGCTTTGACATCCGTTTTACCGTTGATGGTGACAGACTTTCTGTAAAAGAGGTTAATCAACTTTAAATAAGGAGAACGTATGAATATTCTGATTTGCAACGTAGGCAGCACTTCCCTTAAGTATCAGCTGTTTGATATGGATTCCGGCGAGAAGGTACTCTGCGCCGGCGGCGCAGAGCGCGTCGGTGCGGTGGAAAGCACCTTCTACCACACCAATTCTCTCACCGGCGACAGCATCCGCCAGCAGGCAGTTTTCCCCTCCCACAGAGAAGCAATCTGCGCTATGCTGGAGCAGCTGCTCTGTGGCTGTATTGACTCACTGTGCGAGATTTCCTGCGTAGGCTTTAAGGTTGTCCACGCAAAGGGTGTCACCGGCGTACAATTCCTAACCGAAGAAGTGCTGCGGGCAATGGCAGACTTTAATTCCGTAGCACCCGCCCACAATCCGCCCTACATTGCGGCAATCCGGCAGTTTAAGAATCTGATGCCTGACACGCCTATGATTGGCTCATTTGAAACCGCATTCCACGCAAATATGCCTCCTGAGGCCTATCTGTATCCCATTCCCCTGCACTTAAGCAAAGAGCATGCCATTCGTCGGTACGGCTTCCACGGCGCGTCTCTGGAATACCTGTCTACCTGGACAGCCAAGGAAATGGGACGCGAGGATTTGAAGCTGGTTTGCTGCCATTTAGGCGGCAGCGGCAGCCTGTGCGCTGTCAAAAATGGCGTAAGCATTGATACCACAATGGGTATGGGTCTGCAATGCGGCGTATTGCAAAACAACCGCATCGGTGATATGGATCCGTATATTATCTTCCATTTGGTGGAAGAGTGTGGAATGGAACTGTCACAGGTCAAAACGATGCTCCAGACCCAGGGCGGCTTGTACGGTCTGTCCGGCGGTGTTTCCAATGACCTGCGGGATATCCAGCAAGCTGCAGAAAACGGCAACGAGGACTGCCAGAACGCCATCAAGGCATATGCCTACGGCATTAAGAAATATATTGGCGCATATGCCGCTGCTATGGGCGGTGTGGATGCGGTTGTATTTGGCGGCGGCATCGGCAGAAAGAGTAATCTTGTGCGCGCCTTAAGCCTGGAAGGCTTGGAGTTTTTGGGAATTTCCGTTGACCCGGATAAAAATGCTGCCGCAAACGGCGGCGATGACATTTCAGCCGACGGCAGCGCTGTCCGCATCTTTGTGGTTGACACCAACGAGGAAATTATTGTAGCCAGAAAGGCAAAAGCGCTTTTGGAGCAGCAGAAGACAGTATGAAAGAAATTATAAGCTACGTAATTGAAAACAAGGTCCTGCAGAAACTGACACTAAGCAAAAGCACCGACGCAAGCATTTTGCGCGCCACCGGCCGCCTTGTGGAAATCAAGGGGCAGCTTTGCCTCGCGCTGGAGACCTTCACAACAGACGGAAAAGCACACCACAAAAACATACCTGCCAAAGATGCTGCTGACACCCTGTGCCGTATGATACCGTCTGACTACAAGCAGCTGAATATTGTCACCCCCAGCGGAAGCTGCGAGGTTAAGGTCTCCAAGAAGGATAAAATTACGGTCATTGACCGCATCAAGCGAGAAAACACCGCGCCGGTTGACCTGCGTCACAACCGCAAAAAGCAGTATTTGATTCCAGACGATGCACCGGTTGATTTTCTGGTCGCGCTGGGTGTACAGGATGAAAACGGAACAATTTTTGATAAAAAACGCTCCAAATTCCGCCAAATCAACCGTTTCCTTGAGATGGTTGCCGATGTGGAAAGTAACATCGTTTCCGGCGAGGAGATATATGTCCTGGATCTGTGCTGCGGAAAAAGCTACCTAAGCTTTGCTCTGTACTATTACCTCACGGTAATTCGCGGCTATCGTGTAACGATGGACTGCGTAGATTTAAAGGCGGATGTAATTGCCTACTGCCGGGAGGTTGCAGAAAAGCTCAACTACAAGAGTCTGCACTTTACCGCCGGGGACATTCGCGACTTTCCTATCCGCCGCACACCCGATTTGACCGTCTCCCTCCACGCCTGCGACATTGCGACAGACATTGTGCTGGCAAAGGGTATTGATGCCGGCTCCCGGGTGATTTTATCCACACCCTGCTGCCACCACGAGATGATGCATCAGCTGAAACCCCAAGGCAATTATACAGATTTCCTGCTGGAGCACTCCATCTTAAAGCAAAAGCTTGCAGATGCGGCAACCGACGCACTGCGGTGCAAGGTGCTGCAGATACACGGCTACGATGTAACCGCGCTGGAGCTGATTGACCCGGAGGAAACGCCCAAGAACGTACTGATTCGTGCGGTAAAGCGCGGCGTCAGTGAGAAACAGACAGCAGTGCTTAAGCAAGAATATAAGGCAATCTGTGAGGCACTGGGAATTCATCCCTATCTATGGGATCAATACGCAAAATAGCGCATATGGAATTTGAAATCATTCGGAGCAAGCGAAAAACCCTTGCCCTTGAGATTACCCGTGACCTGCGTGTTGTTGTACGCACGCCACTGGGTATGCCAGATCGGACAATCGAAAGCTTTGTCAGCCAAAAGCGCAGCTGGATAGAAAAGCATATGCAGACACAAAGCACTGTGACTGCTGGAAAGCTCACTACAGACGAACGATTTGCGCTTAAACAGCAAGCGCAGACCGATATTCCGCAAAGGGTTGCCTATTTTGCCGCTGTGATCGGTGTAGACTACAGCAAAATATCTTTTGGTTTTCAGAAAACCCTGTGGGGCAGCTGTTCGCGGGATGGAAATCTGCGCTTTAACTGTCTTTTGATGTGTACCCCCGATTCTGTAAGGGATTACATTGTGGTGCACGAGCTGTGTCACAGAAAGCACATGAATCATTCACCTGCGTTCTGGTCGGAAGTAGAAACGGCACTTCCCGGCTACCGCTTGGCCAAGCAGTGGCTAAAAACCAACGAGCGTTCACTCATTCACCGTTTGCTGTAAAAAACGGAGTCCAATTTTCATTGGACTCCGTTTTCATTATAGCTTCTTCATTGCAGCTTCGCTCTCCTGCAGCTGGGTAATCAGTTCTCTTGCCTTTTCTGCCTTGTTGCGAATATCCGCAACAACCGCTTCCGGCGCACGAGAGGTAAAGTTCTCATTATTCAGCTTGCTTTCAAGACTCTGCAGATTGTTTTGTGCCTTTTCAAGCTCTTTGCCGATTCTCTCCAGTTCCTTTGCCACATCCACAAGCTGACCCATAGGAATATACAGCTTCGCAATACCCGTAGTGCAGCAGACCATTCCATCAAGATTTGCAGGCTCTGCATCCAGAATTGTAATTTCATCGGCATAGGCAAGGCGCTGCATAAAGCCCTCGCCCTCCACAAAAATCTCCGGCTTGGAGCTTAAGATATACAGCGCAGCCTTCTTGGAGGGCGGCACATTCATTTCCGCTCTGCGGTTACGGATTGCGCGGATAGCATCCATAACGGACTCCATCTGCTCCTCCTCTGCCTTAAACTGCAGATCCTTCCGGAATTCCGGCCACTGGGCAACAATCAGTGCATCTCCCTCGTGGGGCAGGCTCTGCCAGATTTCCTCGGTGATAAAGGGCATAAAGGGATGCAGCAGACGCAGGGACTGGTCAAGCACGTACACCAGCACCTGCAGAGCCGTCTGCTTCTGAGCGGCATCCTCGCTGTAGAGACGTGCCTTGGTCAGCTCGATATACCAGTCGCAATAGCTGTCCCACAGGAAGTCGTAAACCTTCTGGACCGCCACGCCAAGCTCGTACTTTTCAAGGTTTTCAGTAACCTCAGAAATCAAGGTGTTCAGCTTGGACAGCACCCACTTATCGGCAATGGTCAGCTTATCGGCAGCGGGCAGCTCGTTCTTTGCGTCCTCACCCAGATTCATCAGCACGTAACGGCTGGCGTTCCACAGCTTGTTGGCAAAGTTACGCATTGCCTCGCAGCGCTCCACATAGAAACGCATATCGTTACCGGGTGCATTGCCTGTGACCATATTCATACGCAGAGCATCGCAACCGTACTTCTCAATCATCTCCAGCGGGTCGATGCCATTGCCCAGAGACTTAGACATCTTTCTGCCCTTGTCATCACGGACCAGACCGTGAATCAGAACCGTGTGGAACGGGGTCTTACCCACGTGCTCACAGCCGGAGAAAATCATTCTGGCAACCCAGAAGAAGATAATGTCGTAGCCGGTAACCAGTACATCGGTGGGATAGAAATAATCCAAATCCTCGGTCTTTCCGGGCCAGCCGAGAATCTCAAAGGGCCACAGAGCAGAGCTAAACCAGGTGTCCAGCACATCTGGGTCTCTCTCGATATTCGCGCTTCCGCACTTTTCACACTTGCAGGCATCTTCCCGGGAGACAGTGATATGACCGCAGTCTGCGCAGGTCCAAGCAGGAATCTGGTGACCCCACCACAGCTGACGGGAAATACACCAGTCGCGGACATTTTCCATCCAGTTCATATAGGTCTTGCTGAAGCGTTCAGGAACGAACTTGGTCTCGCCCTCTCTTACCACGCGCATTGCTTCCTCAGCAAGAGGCTTCATCTTTACAAACCACTGGGCAGAAATAATCGGCTCAACGTCATTGTGACAACGGTAGCAGGTGCCCACGTTGTGAGAATAATCCTCAGTCTTGACAAGGTAGCCCTGTGCGTCCAGATCGGCAACAATTGCCTTACGGGCCTCATAACGGTCCAGGCCCTCATACTTACCGCCGTAGCTGTTAATGACGCCGTTGTCATCCAGAACGCGGATAACCTCAAGATTGTGGCGCAGACCAACCTCAAAGTCGTTGGGGTCGTGGGCGGGTGTCATCTTGACACAGCCGGTACCGAATTCCATCTCGGCATAATCGTCTGCAACGATAGGAATTTCCTTGTTCACCAGAGGCAGTGTTACGGTCTTGCCCACAATGGAGGTATACCGCTCATCGTTGGGGTTGACGCAGATACCGCTATCGCCCAGCATCGTCTCGGGACGGGTGGTAGCCACGGTAACATAGCCGCTGCCATCGGTCAACGGATAGCGAATGTGCCACAGGTGGCCGGGCTTGTCCACATACTCAACCTCAGCATCAGACAGGGCGGTTACGCAGTGGGGACACCAGTTGATAATCCGGCTGCCCTTATAAATCAGACCCTTTTCGTACAGGGAAACGAACACCTCGCGCACCGCATTGGAGCAGCCCTCGTCCATTGTGAATCTGGCTCTGTCCCAATCACAGGAAGCGCCCAGCTTCTTCTGCTGCTCTACGATACGGTTACCGTACTTATTCTTCCAGTCCCATACCCGCTCCAGGAACTTCTCACGGCCCAAATCATAACGGGTCAGACCTTCCTTGCGAAGCTCCTCTTCCACCTTAATCTGGGTGGCGATACCGGCGTGGTCCACACCGGGTACCCACAGGGCGTTATAGCCCTGCATACGCTTAAAGCGAATCAGGGTATCCTGCAATGTTGCGTCCATTGCGTGACCCATATGAAGCTGACCTGTAACGTTGGGGGGCGGCATAACAATTGTGAAGGGCTTGGCATCTCTGGGCTTGTTGGGCTTAAAATGGCCATTCTCCTCCCACATTTTGTAGATTTCATTTTCAACCTGTTGGGGTTCGTAAACCTTGGGCAGTTCTCTTCTCATAATTACACTCCTTAATAAAAAACGTCCCGAGCCTAAGGCTCAGGACGAATAAATTCCGTGGTACCACCTGAATTTCCGCGCAAGGCGGACACTCTTTTGCTATAACGGGCATACCCGCACTCCCCTACTATGCTTCAAGGAGCAAGCTCAGGAACGACAATCGGCTCTTTCCGTGTATGTTCTCACCGGCCACATACTCTCTGAAACGGGGTTTAGAGCGGAAACTTTCCATCAAAGCAGTTACATATCGTGTTAAAAGTATCACATTTTTAGGACAATGTCAACGATATTTTCCAATTTATCCGGTTGCATTCGAAAGCTCCCGGATTTTATTGCGAATCTCCAGCAAATCCTCAAAGGTTTCCGGTCTTTTGCTTAAATCCCGCAGTAGCGCTGACGGGTGGTAGATCGCCGTCATCCAAATACCGCCGCGGTTTGTCCAGATACCGTGCTGACGGGTTATCTTATAATCGGAATCGATGATCTTTCTGGCGGCAATTCTGCCAAGGCAGACGATGATTTTAGGATTTATCAGCGCAGTCTGTCTGCGCAGGTAGTCAATGCAGGCGTCCTGCTCGTCCTCTTCCGGGTCCCGGTTCTGGGGCGGACGGCATTTGACAATATTGGCAATATAGACCTTTGTTCTGTCCAAATCGATAATAGACAGCATATCGTCCAGCAGCTTTCCCGCAGCGCCCACAAAGGGCTCACCCTGCAAATCCTCCTGCTCGCCGGGCCCTTCCCCCACAAACAGAATCTCGGCATTTTGATTGCCTACGCCGAACACCACATTATTGCGTGTTTCACAGAGCTTGCATTTATTGCACGTCATACACTGCTGACGCAGCTGTTCCCAGCTATCCATTATCTGCTCCTCCTGCGGTTTCTTCTGTGGCGGCGGCTCTGGCGTTTTGCCTTGGCGATCCGGGTTGCGCGCAGTACGCACAGCGCTACAACGCCCAACAAAATAATGCTCACCACTGCACCCAGCAGGTACAAAATCACGCTTGCCGGCTTGGGTCCATTTCCGGCGGCGCGGTTGTCCTCAAACTGGGTACCCGCAGACCGGACACGGTTCATTGCATACAGCTCTGTCTGGCCCACGCATACGCCACCGCACCACACCTGCATTGTTGCTACTGTCTGCCCCTTTTCAATGGGCGCAGTCATAGAAATTTCGTCCACATACCGGTATTCCAGCCCGTTGTCCGGAACGTTGTCGGGAATCACAGACGCAGCGCCGCTTCTTGTGCCAATCATTACGTCACAGTCACCGTTTACCACGCTCCGCTGCTGCACAACCTGGTCGGGAAACAAAATTTGTGCAGGCTTATAACCGGCAGACCCCAAATCCAGAAGCCGTTTGGTCTCATTATAGCCGCCGTACACCTTTATGGAGTAACCGTCCTTTTCGTATTGAGACTGGGAGCCCATCACAACGCAGATCATCTCCAAATCATTTACACTGGCAACAGATGCCACGTGGCGTGATCTGTCATATGCTGCTCCCGTGCGGCTGCCGGTAACACGCTCGTCAAAATAGCTGATGTCTTTATCGTTATTAACCAGATAGTTTTGGGTCGCCAGATGGCGCTCGTCTGCTTTATTGGTGGCGGGGACAGAATAATATTTCGCCTTAAAAATCTCGCAAAACTGCTCATTTTTAACGGCTTTTGCCAAAATTTTACCCACATCTCTTGCGGTGGTATACTGATCTTTATCGTGCAGACCGTGGACGTTGGTAAAATTCGTACCGGTGCAGCCAAGCGCTGCTACATAGGCATTCATCTCCGCCACAAAGGCCTGCTGACTGCCCATCACGTGATCGGCAAGCACAACAGCCGCATCGTTGCCGGAGCCGACCATCATACAATACAGAAGATCCTTGACCGTCACCACCTCGTCCGGCACAAGCTCAACCACTGCCGCATCTGCCGCCAGCGTATCCAGAACGTCCTGTCTGACCGTCACAACATCCGCAAGATTTCCCTTCTCAATGGCAATCAGCGCAGTGAGAATCTTCAGCAGGCTGGACGGAGGAAGCTGCTCATCGGCATTATAGGCGTACATCAAGGTATCTGTATTGGTTTCGTACAGAAGCATCGCCTTTGCGTTGCTTAGTATCGGCTGACTGCCCAGAAGTGGCATGCCGCCGTCTATGGTATTGCAGCCGCCGCTAACTGAAAAATCGGCCGGTGCGTCCTCAGCGGAAACCGTGGGAATACACACCACAAGCAGCAGCGCAATACAAATTGCAAGAATTTTTTTCATATTTCTCCCTCAATATTCCTTCTGTACTTGTCCATTGGAATAATTTTGTGTATAATGTATTTAATCGTATTATAACAATCTTTGCAAAAGTAGTCAACTCGGGAGGTAAGATTCTTGAAGAAGCCGATAAAAATCCTTGTGGGAGTTACCTGTGCGTTCCTTTGCCTGCTGATCGGAATATTTGTGGGCAGAAATCTCACCCGCAGCTATATCCCCGTCCAACAGGCAATCAATTCACAAGGCACACAGACCGACGGTGAGACACAAAACAAAGACGGCAGAATAGACTTAAACACAGCTACCGCAGAGCAATTGCAGCTTCTTCCCGGAGTGGGTGAGGTCACTGCACAGCGAATTGTTGACTACCGCACCGAACATAACGGCTTTACCTCCATTGAAGAACTAATGGAAATAAAAGGCATCGGCGAGAAGAAATTTGCGGAAATGAAACAATATGTAAAGGTGGAACAAGCTTATGAAAATTCTGGTAGTTGACGATGAAGAATTATTGGTAAAAGGTATCCGCTTTAATCTGAAGAATGACGGTTATGAGGTGATTACCGGCTCAAACGGTTTAGAAGCAATTTCCGCAGCAAAGAACGAGAAGCCGAATTTGATTGTGCTGGACGTTATGATGCCGGAAATGGACGGTCTGACTGCCTGCGCCCAGATACGGGAATTTTCCGACGTGCCTATCATTTTGCTGACCGCCAAGGCTGACGATATGGACAA
The DNA here is from genome assembly GCA_045635645.1 of Faecousia sp. Lineage (GTDB taxonomy): Bacteria > Bacillota > Clostridia > Oscillospirales > Oscillospiraceae > Faecousia. Next base: position 15,008 of record JAZTWB010000030.1, read on the forward strand.
GCTGATTGGTTTTGACCGGGGCGCTGACGATTATTTAACCAAGCCTTTTAACATTCTGGAACTAAAGGCGAGAATCCGTGCGCTTCTGCGCAGGTCCGGCAGTCTGGATTCCTCCGAGCCGTCTAAACTGGAAATCGGCAGTATTATGCTGGAGCTGGATGCAAGAAACGCCTACCGCTCCGGCGAGCTTGTGGAGCTGACCGCCAAGGAGTTCGACCTGATTGAGTTCCTTATGAAAAACCCCAACCGGGTCTACTCCCGCGAAGCACTTCTGGACACCGTTTGGGCGTACGAATACCGCAGTGACATCCGCACGCTGGATGTCCACATCCGCAGACTGCGGGAAAAGTTGGAGGAGAATCCTGCCGATCCGCAGTATATTATGACGAAATGGGGCGTTGGCTATTACTTCAAAAAATAGGATTAAGTGGGGCATTCTGTTTAAAAGCTCCCAATTCCGTTATGCCGCAACATATATCATCGTTACCTTTCTGGTGCTGATGTTCTTTAATTTCTTTTCCTCACAATTAAGTCTTCATCTTTTTTCTGTGGGAAAAGAAAGCGGAATGATGCAAAGCTGTGAGTCTGTTGCCCAAAGACTTGGGCAATTAAACGAGCTGAATAAATATAACATTGCCCAAGAAATAAACAGTGATGTCCGCGGCATTATCGTAACAGACAACAAAGGCATCGTGGTATATCACGGCAGTGATCCCAGTGCCTGTGGCCGTCCGCTCCTTGTACCGGAGGTTGAAAGAGCCTTAAACAGAAACCGTGTGTTTAACAGCGAATACCGCGGCGGCGTAATTTATTCCTATGCCGCAATGCCCGTCTATTCCGGCATCACTGTTACCGGTTGTGTATATATCGCCGAGGAGGACGTTACACAAGGCTCCCTGCTTGGCGCATTCCAGCAATATATGCTGATTATCAGCGTTGTACTGGGATTGGCGGTCATTGTCTTCTCAATCATCTATTCCCGAAAGTACTCTGACCGTTTGCTGAAAATCACCTCGTCTATGCGTACCGTCAGAGAGGGAAACTATTCCGAGGGTGTAGATATTGGCGGTAACGATGAGCTGACCGTTCTGGGCGATGAATTTAACGGACTTATCTCCCGCCTGCAAACCTCAGAGCGAAAAAGGAACAATTTTGTGTCCGATGCCTCCCACGAACTGAAAACGCCGCTGGCTTCCATTAAGCTCCTTTCCGATTCCATACTGCAAAACGATATGGACGTAGAAACCATTCGGGAATTTGTAGGCGACATCGGCAAAGAGGCGGACCGGCTGACCCGAATGTCTGAAAAACTGCTATCCCTGTCCCGTATTGAAGGTCATGCAGACAGTGACTGCGAAATCGTCTATATGGCGCCTGCCATTGAACGGGTTATGCGTATGCTCAGCCAATTTGCTGACCAAAAAAACATTTCCTTTGACGCAGACCTTAACAACGACTGCACCATTTTAATTCTGGAAGACGACCTTTATGAGATTGTGTTTAATCTGGTAGATAACGCCATAAAATACAATGTTCAGGGCGGACATATCTATATTTCCCTCAAGCGCGAAGAAGACAATGCAATCTTAAAAATCCGTGACACAGGCGTCGGCATCCCTGAAGAGGCGCAAAAGCACGTTTTTGAGCGATTCTTCCGGGTAGACAAAGCCCGTTCCCGTAAATCCGGCGGCAGCGGTCTGGGCCTTGCTATCGTTATGAATATGGTGGAGCGAAACCAAGGCACGATCACTATGGAGAGTGTTTTGGGTGAAGGCACAACCTTTACACTCACCTTCCCTGCCTTTGACACAGATTATCAGGAGGAGTAGCAATGCGTTTTATTTCCTGGAATGTAAACGGGCTGCGGGCCTGTATGCAAAAGGGCTTTTTGGATTTCTTCCGGCAGACAGACGCAGACTTTTTCTGCTTGCAGGAAACCAAGCTGCAGGCAGGACAAATAGAACTGGAGCTACCCGGGTACGTACAGCATTGGAATTACGCCCAAAAGAAGGGCTATTCCGGTACGGCGATATTTTCCAAAACCACTCCCCTTTCTGTCAAGTTGGGTATTGGCATTGAAGAATTGGACACAGAGGGCCGCGTCATCACGTTGGAATACGACGGCTTTTATCTGGTCACCTGCTACACACCCAACGCACAACGGGAGCTTGCCAGAATTGACCACAGAATGCGGTGGGAGGAAGCTTTTGCTGTCTACCTGAAAGGGCTGGACAGTCAAAAGCCCGTCATTATCTGCGGAGATTTGAACGTGGCACACAAAGAAATTGATCTAAAAAACCCCGCCTCCAATCGTGGAAATGCCGGTTTTTCCGATCAGGAACGATCTTGCTTTACTCAACTTCTGGAGCAGGGCTTTACCGATACGTTCCGGCATTTAAATCCGGACACAACCGGCGCATACACCTGGTGGAGCTATATGTTTAACGCCCGCCAAAACAACGCCGGCTGGCGGATTGACTACTTCCTGGTATCCGACCGCATTGCAGACAGAATCACTGCTGCTCCCATCTACTCGGATATTCTTGGCTCTGACCACTGTCCTGTGGGTCTGGAACTGAATCTATAACGATTTCCGGCTGCCCGTCTGTTGTTTTCAGGCGGGCAGTTTCCAGTACATCGAGGCGGTCAAAGGGCGCTCCGTCCGAAACAGGTGTTCCTGTGCGGTCCTGCGTCACCAAGGCAAAGGACAGTTTCTCCGATTGAAAGCACTTGATTGGAAGACGGGCAGTAAGGGTAAATTTCGTGCCTGACGGCACACAAATCCCCAAGTCCCGCACGGCTGTACCGTCACTGACTGTGATTCTGTGAATCCTGTTATCGGGCGGTGTGCAGGTGCAATGTATTTTATAATACAGTCCTTCCCTCTTCATTTCCGCGCTGCCAACCACAGCATTTTCACAGAGAATCTCAAACATAATACATACCCCCTTGCAGCAATCTATGCTACAAGGGGGTATTTCATTACCTGTGTTCGGACAACCCAAAGCTCACTGCAATGGCATCGTCAACCATTGCCATTTGATTTTCGCCTAAGTGGCCCATATGCTCCCGCAGACGCCGCTTGTCAATTGTGCGGACCTGCTCCAAAAGAATTACCGAGTCCTTACTCAGTCCAACACTGCCGCCGGCAATGTTGATATGGGTTGGCAGACGCGCTTTGCCCGTCTGACTGGTGATTGCTGCTGCAATGACTGTGGGAGAATGGCGGTTTCCGGTATCGTTCTGAATAATCAAAACCGGCCGGGTGCCACCCTGTTCACTTCCCACAACCGGTGATAAATCGGCGTAGAATATATCCCCCCGCCTGACTGTACTGTCCATTTGCTTCACGCTCCGAAGAATCATTGCCAGCGCTACCGAATCTTCCATTATGTAACGCGGCTAAAAGTATTCTCCCACGTACACAGGAAAAATATACAGCAGCACTGTCAAAATATCCTATGCGCTGAAGCGTGTAATAGCTACAAATAAATAAAATTATCGACTGTTAACGTCACCACACGACGTCCCTGCCAGAATATCTCACTCGATACGGGAAAATCGCCCTGCGCCTGCACCTTAAGCTGCAGCGCACCATCTGCATAGCTATCGTCGATGGTCATTTCGTAGGTGTCTTCACCCGCTGTGCAACCGTTTAGGTAGCCACTGCGCAGCGCCTTGATGAACAGCCAGGGTGCCGAAACCGGTGTCACCTGTCCGTCTGCCAGCATCTTGAAGGCAAGCACTTTATCGTCGAATGTAACTGCGCCACCTTCTATGGAGATACGTCCGGTAATTCCGGCAATGGTTGCAGGCTTTGTTACGGTAAAATCCAGATTCCCCTGGGAATCGGTTGTGCAGTTCATCGAAAAAACATACAGTTTTTCCCCGTAGTCGGCAGTAATAGTGGTATGAAAGCTGCAGCCCTTGCTCTCCAGCAGCTTATTTCGCAGAGATATCCCGTTCTCCAGCGGTTCATTTGCATTTTTACAACCCGTAAAAAAGAGTACAACACATAAAATTACCGCCAGATACGCCCGCATAAGGTCCCCGTCCTATTTTAAAAGTCGTGGAAGGACTGACAGCATATCCGAAGGAAGCATTCCGTACTGCCCGATTTCTTCGGCGCAGATATCCCCAGCCGCCCCGTGAAGCCACGCACCGCAGGCTGCCGCCTCCAGAGGTGAGATCCCCTGTCCCAAAAGGGCGGTGATGATGCCGGAGAGCACGTCGCCGCTGCCACCGACTGCCATACCTGCATTGCCGGTATGATTGATAAAACAGCGGCTTCCGTCGGTGACGACTGTGCGGTGACCCTTCAAAAGGACGATACTTCCCGTTTCCACTGCAAGCGCTTGCGCCGACTGCACCCGGTCTTCGGTCAACCTGCCGCCCAGGCGAAGGAATTCTCCGTCGTGGGGCGTAAGAATGGTAACACCTGTCCTGCCACGCAATACATCTATATGCCCGGACAGAACGTTTATGCCATCGGCATCCAGCACCACAGGACCATCAAACTCTCCTAAAACACGTGCGACTACCGAGAATGTCTCCGTGCTGCAGCCCATACCGGGTCCCATCAGCACCGCGTCCATCTTTGGAAGCATGGAAAGAATCTTGTCAATAGCCGCACTGCACAGCATTCCGTCCTTTTCCGGCAAAGGAAACACCACCGGCTCATTGAGTTTCACCGCCTCGATGGCATAGATGCTCTCCGGCACAGCAAGGTACACAAGTCCCGCCCCGCAGCGCAGTGCGCCCATAGCCGCCAGCGCTGCCGCGCCGGTATATCCACGGCTGCCGCAAAGCAGTAAAATCCGGCCGAAATCACCTTTGTGGGATTGGGGGTTTCTATCCGGTAAAATCTTCAAGACGTCTTCGTGGTTAAGCTGTTCGATTCCCATTTTATCACCTCAGTTTCTCAATTTATGGTATCACAGGCAGTTTTTTTCGTCAAGAAGCGGAAATTGCACTTGCAATCCGCACCATAGTATGCTATTATTCATTAAGATATTCAAAAGCAAAGATTGGGTTGTCTGATACTGGCTTACACGCACACAGAGAGAGCGGGATGGTGGGATCCGCTTGCGCGCAGTATTGGGCCTTCCCCCATGAGCTGCTGCCTGAAAACATCAGTAGGGTTTGCCGGGTGATTCCGTTATGAATCTAAGGTGTTGATTGCACCGAAAGCGCACCGTCAGGTGAATTGCGGGTGGTACCGCGGAGGAAGTCCTTCGTCCCGATATTGGGATGTTGGGCTTATTTTTTATATCTGTTACCCACAGAAAGGAGTAAATATTATGAAACAACAATTGGAGCAATTGAAGGTGCAAGCACTTACTGCTCTGCAGGAGGCTGCAACCCCTGCTGCATTGGAAGAATTGCGGGTACGCTACCTGGGCAAAAAGGGTGAAGTTACCGCTGTATTAAAGCAGATGGGTAGTCTGTCTGCCGAGGAGCGCCCCATTATGGGTCAGCTGGCCAATAGCGTCCGCGCCGAAATTGAGGAGAAATTGGAGGCCAGAAAAACCGAAATCCACGCAGCCGTACTGGAGCAGAAGCTGGCTGAAGAAGCATTGGACGTCACCATTCCCGGTAACGAAATTGCAATCGGTCACGAGCATCCTATGAATCAGGTGCTGCAGGAGATTAAGGATATTTTTGTCGGTCTGGGCTACCAGATTGTTGATGGCCCGGAAATCGAATTGGCTGATTATAACTTTACCCGCCTGAACATTGAAGAGGGTCACCCCTCCCGCGACCGTTCCGACACCTTCTATTTCACCGATGACGATTCCGTTCTTCTGCGCACCCAGACCAGCCCTATGCAGATTCGTGTCATGGAGAACGCAAAGCCCCCCATCTGCATTCTGGCCCCCGGCCGTGTGTACCGCAAGGACGAAGCCGATGCCACCCACTCTCCCATGTTCCACCAGATTGAAGGTCTGGTTGTTGACGAGAATATTACTATGGGTGACCTTAAGGGCGCGTTAGTGACCTTGATGAAACGTATTTACGGACAGGACGCTGTGATGCGTTTCCGTCCTCACCACTTCCCCTTTACCGAGCCCAGCTGTGAAATGGATATGCAGTGCCATAAGTGCCACGGCACCGGCGAGGTTGACGGACAGGTTTGTTCTACCTGCCACGGCGAAGGCTGGATTGAGCTGCTGGGTGCCGGCATGGTTCACCCCGAGGTTCTGCGCAACTGCGGCATCGACCCCGAAAAGTACTCCGGCTTTGCATTCGGCATGGGCCTGGAGCGTATGGCCATGGGCCGCATGAAGATCAACGACCTGCGTCTGATCTTCGATAACGACGTCCGGTTCCTGAACCAGTTCTAAGGAGGGAAAGTACAATGAAACTGAACAGAAAATGGCTGCATGAGGATTTCGTGGATCTTTCCCATGTATCCGACAAGGAATATGTTGAAAAGCTCACTGTCTTCGGCCAGAAGGT
>JAZTWB010000031.1:0-19453 GCA_045635645.1 Faecousia sp.
CGCATCCAGAATAAAACTGGAGTGGCGCCGCTGACGCTGCGCCACTCCGCTTAAAACTTAATATTTCCTACATGGGGCTTTTTTGTGCTGTCCGCACAAACTGGGGCAGTTCAGCAAACGGCGGGGGTTTTGTTGAAAGCAGTGCGTTCTTATGCTATAATGATTTTAAACATTAACGGCAGGGGGAAAAATTATGAATCAAGTCATTCGGCAGCTGAAGGAAAGAAAGTCCGTCCGTGTTTTTACGGACAGGCAGATTGCGCCGGAGGCAGTGTCCGCAATTCTGGAGGCGGCGGTGAATGCCCCCACGGCAGGCAATCAGCAGCTTTACACGATTATCAATGTAACGGACCCCCAGCTGAAAGCCCAGCTGGCGGAGAGCTGTGACCAACAGAGCTTTATCGCAAAGGCGCCGCTGGTACTGGTGTTCTGCGCCGACTGCCGCAAGTGGTATCGGACCTTTCTGGAATTCGGTTGCGAGCCCAGAAAGCCCGGCGTGGGGGATTTGATGCTATCTGTCAGTGACGCAAATATTGCGGCGCAAAATGCGGTGGTGGCAGCCCAAAGCCTGGGTATCGGCTCCTGTTATATCGGCGATATTATGGAAAATGCGGAGCAGCAACGCAAGCTGCTGTCGCTGCCTGCTTATGTGTTTCCTGCGGCGATGCTTGTCTTCGGATACCCCGATGCGCAGCAGTTAGCGCGTCAAAAGCCGCCCCGCTCGGAAATGGACCATATTGTCCACGAAAACGGCTATCGGGATATGGACGGGGAAGAGCTGAAACAGATGCTCTCTGTAAAGACAGGTGCCCGGAACTTTGAAGAATGGATTGTGGCATTCTGCAACAGAAAATACAATTGCGACTTCTCTCGGGAAATGACTCGTTCCGTGCAGGTTTTTCTGGAGGATTTTAGTTGACCGCAGGGGGAAGATGTCGTACAATGGTGGTATCTATATTGAGGAAGTGATGTTATGTCCGTTCGGCAGGCGACGGTGCAGGATGTGCCCCGGATTCTGGAAATTTACGGGCCCTATGTGGAGCATACCGCCATCAGCTTTGAATACGTTGTTCCCAGTGTGGCGGAATTTACCCAGCGGTTTTTGAAAATCACCGCCCAGTTTCCCTGGCTGGTCTGGGAGGAGGACGGCGTAGTTTTGGGCTATGCCTACGGCAGCCGTCCCTTTGAACGGGCGGCTTACCAGTGGAGCGCAAGCGCTTCGGTCTACCTTTGTCCCGAAGCCTGCGGCAGAGGCATCGGCAAAAAGCTGTATGCCGCCTTGGAGGCGCTGCTGCAGCAGCAGGGCTACCGGAAGGTCTACGCCGTTATCACCACGGCAAACGAGCCTTCCGTTGCGTTCCACCGGGCGGTGGGCTACCGCCATACCGCAACGATGCCGGACTGCGGCTACAAATTCGGAACGTGGTACGGCACAATCTGGATGGAAAAGGACTTAAACACCTGGGACACCCCGCCCCGGGCACCCGTTCCCATACACGAGATATAAAGAAATCCCCGCCGAGTAATCGGCGGGGATTTTTGCGCAGATGTTATTTCCGGGCGGGTTTTACGTTTGCGGCAGGGGAGATACTGCCGTCGATTGGCCCGTTGTTCTGTTCGAAGGCTTTGATATTCTCTCGAATCAAAACAAGTACTTGGCTGTTGATACTCCGACCTTCGTAATCGGCAATATGTGCGATTTTGTTCAGCATTTCTTCCTCAATTCGGATAGATACGCTCTTGGTAGACATACAATCACCCCATAATAAATATATTATGTATTCATTTTAGAGAGATTATGTGCTACAATGTTGTGGTTAGATATATGGTATATCTATTATTTGAGGTGAGTGAAATGTACGAATCAGATACTGCCCTGCAGACCTGCTGTTTTTTGGGACATCGGGAAATCCGTGAAGTAGAGGAATTAAAGAGACAATTATACGATAAAATCGTATGGTTAATTACAAAAGAGAGGGTAGAGCGTTTCTTGTTTGGGAGCAAGAGCCGTTTTAACAGCCTGTGCTATGAGTTGGTTACAGAGCTGAAAGACATATATCCGCATATAAAGCGGGTTTATGTGCGGGCGGAGTACCCGATTGTTGGAGAGGATTACGAACGCTATCTGTTAGAGGGTTACGAGGACACCTATTACCCTGCCAGTGTTTGCGGTGCAGGCAGGGCAGCCTATGTAAAGCGCAATGTGGAAATGATTGAAAGAAGCTGTTTTTGCGTTTTTTATTACGATGAAGATTATGTTACAAACGGCAGAAAAAGCGGTACGAAAATCGCCTTTGACTATGCCCAAAAGCAAAGAAAGAAAATCTATCGATTTCCGTTGCAGGACAAATAAAAACCCGCCCGAAGAAATTCGGGCGGGTTTCGTATTTACTGAATCAGCAGTTCTGCAATCTGGATGCAGTTGGTGGCTGCGCCCTTACGGACCTGGTCACCGCAGCACCACAGGCAGATGCCGTTGTCGTCGGTCAGGTCGGGACGGATACGGCCTACGTAGACAATATCCTGTCCGCTGGTCTCCAGAGGCATAGGATACTGCTTGTTGGCCAGGTCATCCACCAGCTTACAGCCGGGAGCCTTGGCGATTGCCTGGCGCACCTGCTCAACAGTGACGGGAACATCAAAGTGCAGAGAAACGGAAATGGAGTGGCTGCGGATAACGGGCACACGCACGCAGGTGCAGGAGACCTTCAGCTCCGGCAGGTGCATAATCTTGCGGCCCTCGTTCTGCATCTTCATCTCCTCGCTGGTGTAGCCCTCGAAGGACTCGCCGCCGATCTGGGGAATCAGATTGTAGGCGATCTGGTGGGAGAACACCTTGGGCTCGTAGCTTTCACCCTTGGAGAGGGCTTCTACCTCGTTCATCAGCTCGATAGGACCGCCTGCGCCTGCGCCGGAGACAGCCTGATAGGTGGAGGCGGTCATTGTGCGGATGGGGGCGATGGCGTTGAGCGCGTTCACTGCGGTCACGGTGATGATGGTGGAGCAGTTGGGGTTGGAAATAATGCCCTTATGCCACTTTACGTCCTCGGGGTTGACCTCGGGAACAACCAGAGGCACATCGTCGCACATACGGAAGGCGGAGGAGTTATCCACGAACACAGCGCCGGCCTTAACGATAGCGGGAGCGAACTTCTTGGCGATGTCGTTCTCTGCGGCACCCAGCACAATGTCCACACCCTCGAAGGCTTCGTCGCAGGCAAGACCGATGGTCACGTCCTCACCCTTGAACTTCAGTGTCTTACCGGCGCTTCTCTCGCTGGCAAGGGGAATGAGCTTACCCACGGGGAAGTTGCGCTCTTCCAGAATGTTGATCATTTCCTGTCCTACGGCGCCGGTGGCGCCCAGAACTGCAACGGTATAGGTTTTCATAGGGAGGACCTCCATTATTTAATAAAGCTGTTATACAGGACTCGGATGGCTTCGGCAAAATCCTTGTTTTCCACGCCGAAGATGATGTTCAGTTCGTCCGGGCCCTGGTTGATCATACGGATGTTGATGCCTGCCTGGCCCAGCGCGGCGAAGATTTTGCCGGATACACCAGGACGGAACTTCATCTGGTGACCCACGGCGGTGACGATGGCAATCTGGTCGTGGACGGTGATGTTATCCGGGGCAATTTCCTGCTGAATGTCAGCAAGAATGGCGTACAGATGGGGGGCAAGCTTGTCGGTGGGGATTGCCAGAGACACATTGTCCATACCATTGGGTACAAACTCCACAGACACACCGTGCTTTTCCAGAACGGAGAGAATTCTCCGCAGGATACCCACCTGGTTGGTCAGACCACGCTTAAAAATGGTGATGATGGAGAAATCCTTCTTGCCGGTGATGCCGGTAATGATACGGTTGGGGTCAGTCTCGGTCTCGAAGTGCTTGCGAATCATCGTGCCGGGGGCGTCGGGGTCGTTGGTGTTGCGGATGTTTAAGGGAATGTTCTTCTTCCGAACGGGGTAAATCGCGCCCTCGTGGAGGACGTTTGCACCGGCGTAGGCCAGCTCCCGCAGCTCATCATAGGTAATCTCGGCAATGGGATGGGGATTCTCCACGATTCTGGGGTCGGCCATCAGAATACCGGAAACGTCGGTCCAGTTTTCGTACACATCGGCGTCCAGCGCAGCGGCTGCCAGAGAGCCGGTGATGTCGCTGCCGCCCCGGGAGAAGGTACGGATGCTGCCGTCGGGCATCACGCCGTAGAAGCCGGGAGTGACCACGCACTTGCCCTTGGCCTTGGCGCTGAATGCCTCGTAGGACTTAACCGTGTCCACCGTGCCGTCGATGTTAAAGAACACCCACTGAGCGGCGTCCACAAACTCAAAGCCTAAGAAGGCGCCCATCAGCTTCGCGGAGAAGTACTCGCCCCGGCTGGCCATCTCGTCCTGAGACACCTGCTTGGCGTCCAGACGCTTTTTCAGCTCTGCAAATTCGCTTTCCAAGTCCAGGGTAATGCCCAGCTCCTCACGAATTTCCAGATAACGGCCGGTAATCAGCTCAAATACCGGGTCGCAGGGCACACCGTACTGGGTGTGGGCGTGGCACAGGTACAAAAGGTCGGTGATTTTATGGTCTGCGCTGAAGCGCTTGCCGGCTGCGGAGACCACAGCCACCCGCCGGGTGGGGTCGGCAAGGAGAATGTCGCGGACCTTTTGGTATTGGCCGGCGTCTGCCATAGAGGAGCCGCCGAATTTGGTTACTTTTAGCATAATCTTCTTCCTTTCCGGAATTATTCCGCCAGTGCGGCGATAAAGGCATTGGGCTGGTTCTTCAGCCACTGGTGCATAGCCTCCACGGAGACAGGACCGGTTACAACAGCATCATTCCAGCGCTCTGCGGTGTTTGCTTCCAGCCAGGCGTCGCTGCCACCGCTGACATAGTAGCGGAGGGTGTCGGTGTTCTTGGCAGCGACCTTCGCACCGTAGGGGGAGTAGAAGCCCTTGCCGGAGAGCACATCGGCGCAGTCCTGTACTACATTGTATGCGGTGGGGTAGCGACCTGCGCCCTGACCGTAGAAGCTCATACGTCCGGAGGCGGAGCCGACCAGCGTGATGAGGTTGTAGTTGGCGGGAACAGCGGACTCCGGCTCACCCAGCTTTACCAGCGTGGGCTGTACGTAGGCGCTGACGTTGCCGCTATTGCACTTGCCGGTGGAAATCAGCTTACACACCAGACCGTGGTTGGTGAAGTTCTCTACGTCGGAGGCCTTGATGCGGCTGATGCCGGCAACGGGAACGGTGTCAGTGTCCAGACTGATGCCGAAGGCCACGTTGGAGGAGAGGATTACCTTATGCCAGGTGTCGATACCCTCCACGTCGGTGGTGGGATTTGCCTCGGCGTAGCCCAGCTGCTGGGCCTGCTTCAGCGCATCGGCGTAGGTAAGACCCAGACGGGTCATAGAGTCCAGAATGTAGTTGCAGGTGCCGTTCATAATGCCGCCCACCTTTTCGATGGTCTGCATACGGCGGGCGCGCTCCAGCTCGGACAGCCAGCCGATACCGCCGCCCACAGCGGCAGTGCAGCGGAAGCACACACCCTTTTCCTTTGCCAGAGGAATCAGCTCGTCATAGAAGGTGGCAACCAGCGCCTTGTTGGAGGTGACGATGTGCTTGCCTGCCTCAATGGAAGCCTTTACAAATTCATAAGCGGGGTGCAGACCGCCCATCGCCTCAATCACGGTGTCGATGGAGTCATCGGTCAGTACGTCCTGAAAATTCTTGGTCACTTCTGCGTCCGGAAGCGTCACGTCCTCCAGACAAACAACCTTGGCAACGGTCATATCCTCACGGTCAGCTGTCAGGTCATAAACACCTCTGCCGACCACGCCAAAACCCAGCAGTCCAATACGCATATTTTCTTCCTCCTGTTTCTATTTGTGTGCAGAGCGGTTTTCCTTAGGAAAACACTTGCAATTTCTTGTAAAAAAGTATATCATATACTTTACATAAAAGCAATTGTGTCAAAAAACCAACAATTACGTACATTATAAGACGCAATTGTGCAGAAAGACAAGAAAAAAAGAGGAGAGCCCGTAAAGGAGAACACTATGCTGTATCATTCTACCCGAAATCACCAATCCGCCGTGGACAGCGCACAGGCAGTGCTGTCCGGTCTTGCCCCCGACGGCGGCTTATATGTGCCGGCTGCGCTGCCGGAAATTGATGTGGCTGCCTGCCTGCAGGAGAGCACGATGGATATGGCTGCGCGCATCATCGGCGCGATGCTGCCGGACATTCCCAATATGGACGCGCTGGTTCGCCGTGCCTATCAGGGCAAGTTTGAGACCGACGAGCTGACTCCCACCGTGGACACCGGAAAGTTTACCGTTTTGGAGCTGTTCCGGGGACCCACCTCTGCCTTTAAGGACGTGGCGCTGTGTATGCTGCCCCAGCTGCTTACCGCCGCCAAGAATGAGAAGGGTATGGCAGAGGACATTCTGATTCTCACCGCCACCTCCGGCGACACCGGCAAGGCGGCGCTGGCAGGCTTTCAGGATGTACCCGGTGTGAAAATCTGCGTATTCTACCCCGACGGCGGCGTGTCTGCCGTGCAGCGGGCGCAGATGGTTACCCAGGAGGGTAAAAATGTAGCAGTGTGCGCCGTTAAGGGCAATTTTGACGATGCCCAGACCGGTGTGAAGAACATTTTTGCTGCCGCCGTAGACGGCAGACTCCCTGCCGGCAACCGCCTGCGTCTGTCCACCGCCAATTCCATCAACATCGGCCGCCTTGCGCCCCAGATTACTTACTATTTCAAGGCCTACGCAGACCTGCTGCGCCGGGGTCAGATTACGATGGGTGATGAAGTGAATTTCTGTGTACCCACCGGCAACTTCGGCGACATTTTAGCCGGCTGGCTGGCAAAGCGGCTGGGTTTGCCTGTAGGCAAGCTGGTGTGCGCTTCCAATGCCAACAACGTGCTGACTGACTTTATCCGCACCGGCACCTACGACCGCCGCCGCCCCCTGCACAAGACGGACTCTCCCTCTATGGACATTCTGGTCTCGTCTAATTTAGAGCGGCTTTTGTACTTCCTCTCCGGGGATACCGCCCTGGTGGCAAGCCTTATGAAGAGCCTGAATACCGAGGGCTTCTACACCGTGCCGGAGAGCCTGAAGAAGGCGATTTCCGAGGAGTTCTGGGCAGGCTTCTGCGACGACAATAAGGCAAAGCAGACCATCAAAAAGGTCTTTGCCGAGCAGAAATATCTTTGCGATACCCATACCGCTACCGGCTGGGCAGTGGCAGAAGATTATGTAAACCAGACGGGTGATGCCCGGCCTATGGTAGTGCTGTCCACCGCCTCTGCTTACAAGTTCCCCGCAGCGGTGCTGTCCTCTCTGGAAAATGCGCCGGAAATGGACGAATTTGCCCAGATGGAGTACCTGGAAAAGCTTACCGGTATGCCTACTCCTAAGAATTTGACCGGCCTGCAGCAGAAGAAGGAGCTGCACACCGGCGTGATTGAAAAAACCGCTATGCTGGATTTTGTTATGGCGCTGTAAAGGAGCATTTATGAATCCTGTAACCATTCGTGTGCCGGCCACCACGGCCAATTTAGGTCCCGGCTTTGATGCCTTCGGCTGCGCGCTGCAGCTGTATACGGACGTAACCTTTGAAGAGACGGACAGCGGTCTGGAAATTACCGGCTGCCCTGAGGAATTTACCGGTCCTGACAATTTGGCCTATGTGTCCTACTGCGCCGTGCTGGCCTCTTTGAGCGAGGAGGTCAAGGGCGTGAAGATTCACATTGATGCGAATATCCCCGTGTGCCGGGGTCTGGGCTCCTCGGCGGCGCTGCTGGTTGCCGGCGCGATGGGCGCCAACGTGCTGCGGGGCAACCGCCTGTCCACCCAGGGTCTTTTGAACATCACCAACGCCATGGAGGGTCACCCGGACAATTTAGCGCCTGCCTTTTTTGGCGGACTGACCGCCTCTATGGTGGATAACGGTCTGCCGGTGACTGTGAGCTTCCCGCTCCACCCGGACTGGGAGTTTTTGGCGCTGATTCCCGATTTTGATATGCCCACCGTCAAGGCAAGAGCAGTCCTGCCGGAGCAGGTGAGCCGGGCAGATGCCATTTACAACATTTCCCACGGCGCGATGGTGCTGAAAGCCTTGGAGCTGGGCGATGAAAAGCTGCTGCGCAACGCGATGCAGGACAAGCTTCACCAGCCCTACCGAAAGCATATGATTGCCGATTACGAGGCCATCGAAGGCTTGGCAAGAACTGCCGGCGCGGCATTCTGCTTAAGCGGCGCAGGCCCGACCCTGCTGTGCATCACCCGGGATAAGCAGCTGAAAGAGACCCTGGCAAAGAAGCTGCCTGCCATAACCGAAAGCAACTGGCAGATTATGCCCTTGCACATTGCCTTTGAGGGCGCGAAGGTGCTGTAAAAAAGCACTGGACAGGGGCGACATTTGCTGATATAATAATGTTATGTCTACCACTTTAGAAAAAGAGGGGTGCGTTTACGATGAAATGTCCGTTTTGCGGCGACCAGGAAAGTAAGGTCGTGGATTCCCGTCACTCTGAGGACGGTCAGAGCATCCGCCGCCGGCGGGAGTGTCTGAACTGTCAGCGCCGGTTTACCACCTATGAGATTGTGGAAAGTCTTCCCATCATCGTGGTAAAGCGGGACGGCACACGGCAGGCCTTTGACCGGAACAAGATTCTCAACTCTATGGTCCGCGCCTTTGACAAGCGGCAGGTGGATGTGGCGGATTTGGACCGCATCACCACGGAAATTGAGCAGACCATTCAGAACACGCTGGAGCGTGAGGTTACCACCGACGCCATCGGTCAGATGGTTATGGAGCGGATTAAGCCTCTGGATGAGGTTGCCTATATCCGCTTTGCCTCTGTGTACCGCCGTTTCCAGGACGTGCGTAGCTTTATCCACGAGATTGAGATGTTTCTGGAAGAGAAATAAGGAGCTTCTCAATGGATTTGATTACAAAGATATTTGACATAGACTTCGCAGCGATGGTGCCGGAGATGGGTCGGTTTGTGAAGGATGTGCGGGGATTACTCATTCTTGCGCTGCTGGCAGGACCCATTCTGCTGCTGACCTTAGGGGCGCTGTACCTGTACAGACCCACGCCGGAGGCCAATTTCAAGTTCGGCTTCCGTACCTACTTCGGTATGGGCAGCGTGGAGGCGTGGCGGTACTCCCAGCGCATTGCGGGGCTGGTCTTCGGCGTGCTGGGCGCGGTGCTGCTGGTGGCAATGATCATTGTGCTTTTGTGTATGATTGGCAAGGACCTGTTACGCCTTGCCGGTACGGCGGTTATCTGCCTGATATGTCAGGCGGTGCTGGTGCTGGCGGCAAGACTGGTTGTGGCGATTTTGTCCGGCAGGTATTTCGACAAAAACGGCGACCGCCGCAGATAAACAAATAACGGGCGTGTGAAAACACGCCCGTTTTGTTTTCAGATTCCTAAGAAATCACCCTCGCCTGCGCGCTGGTTTTTGTTGCGGTAGAAGATGTTCATATATTTCAGCGCGTTAAAGCGCTTGTCGCCCTTGATTTGATAGAGGGCATCTGCGTGGTAGATGTTCAGCTTGTTCTTACCCAGCACCGTGATGACGTGAATGTCCTCAAAAAACAGGGTTTTGTCGCCTGCTTGCATCCGGTTGCCGTAAAGGGTAAGCTTTGCCTGCTTGTTTAGCACCACCTTGCGCTTGCACAGCTCCACCACGCTCAGCGCGGCGGTGTCTGTGTACAGGGGCGTTTCGATGCCCGCGGTGGTATCCAGCTTGTTTACAAAGCTTTGCTGGTAATCATACCACTGGGCAACGTAGGGGAAGGGGAACTCCCAGCCGATACCCTGCAGGCGCTGGTTGGGGAGATAGCGAATCTGCCGGTGGCAGGACTTACAGGTAATGACGTCATTTTCCGAGCGGAATTCTGCCAGACCGCATTGGGGACATACGTACATCGCCCGCTCTAAGTACTCTGACAGACGCTTGTGGCGGTATTCCTGCTGAGACTGGGTCTCGTCCACGTAAAGCTCCTTTTGAATCAGTGCGTACAGCTCTTCCCGGGACATATCCTGATATTCTTCCGGCTCGATGATTCTTTTCACATAGGCCCGCATTTTGCCCTAGCGGCACACATCGCTCCACCGGGGCTGAATGCCGTAGCCGCCCTCAATGCGGAAGATTGCCAGGGGAAGTCCCAGCTTTTTCACCAGCGGGGTGATGGCGGGATTGCTGTAGCAGGGCAGACCGCTGAAGGTGCGGTTGCCCTCGGGGGCGAGGCAAATGGTGCCGCCCTCCCGGGCCACCTGAATACAGGTACGTACCGCCTGAATGTCGGTAGTCTGCTTTTTGATGGGAATGGGCGCTACCGCCCAGCGCAGCAGCTTGGACAGGAAGCCCAAGGAGAACAAATCCTCCGACGCAATAAAATACACGTGGCGGGGGAACAGGGCGCAGCTGACAAAAAACTGGTCGAAGGCGGTCTGGTGATTCATCAGCACCAGACACTGGCGCTTTTTCAGTTCGGGGCATTTTTGCACCCGCACGTGGTATTTCAGGCGCATCCAGGGAAACAGAATCAGCGCTACTAGGCGAATTACGATGCCGTGGCGGGGGTATATCCAGCGTCGGGTTTTGGTTTTGGTCTGCATACGGCTACCTCGAAAATTAGAGTACCCATAGTGTACCATTTTTCCGGCGGTGTTGTCAACGGCGGAGAAAGTTCCCGGCGCGGATTTTTTCTTGCTATTTTCATAAGAAAAGAATATAATATAAGGTGAATTCGTATCAAAACACTGAAGGAGGACATACTATGGACCCTATTTACGTCACCGGTCATCGCAATCCCGATACCGATTCCATTGTAGCGGCAATGGCCTATGCGGCACTGCGCAATGCTGTGGGGGACAGGGAGTATGAAGCTGCCTGCCTGGGACACGTGTCTGACGAGACCAATATCGTGCTGGAGCGATTCGGTTTTCAGCCGCCCAAGCGCATTACAAGTATGTTCACCCAGGTGAAGGACCTGGATTTTGATACACCGCCGTTTTTGAGTGCCGCCGTCACGGTGGGACGGGCGTGGGAGATTATGCAGCAGCAGAAGAATCTGTCTGCCGTGCCGGTGACCAACGAGGACGGCACGCTGTTCGGTATGCTCTCCCGTGAGAACGTGGCAAGCTACAATATGGAGCTGGTATCCTCCGGCGTGCTGGAGCCGGTACCTTTGTTTAACGTGCTTTCCGTGCTGGAGGGTAAGATACTCAATCCCGCCGGTGAAAATACCGACACCATCAGCGGCGAGCTGACAGTGGCGCTGCCCCAGCAGAGGGAGAATCTGCTGTTTAACCGGAAGGACTCCATCGTCCTGTGCGGTCACCAGCCGGATATGATTCGCCGGGCGCTGGAGATGAATGTGAACTGTCTGGTGCTGTGTCAGGCGGAGCTTTCCGAGGAGCTGCGGAATATGTCCACTACCACCTGCATCATTGCCACCCCCTTTGACGCGTACCGCGCCGCCCGGCTGATTTTCCAGTCCGCCCCCATCGGCAGAATCTGCCGCACCGAGGGTCTGGTGTGCTTCCATTTGGAGGACCGGCTGGACGAGGTGAAGGAGCAGGTGCTGAAGTTCCGGGAGCACTGCTATCCCATTTTGGACGAAGAGGAAAAGGTTGCCGGCGTGCTGACCCGTTACCACCTGCTCCGTCCCCGGAGAAAACGGGTGGTGCTGGTGGATCACAATGAGATTTCTCAGTCCGTTCCCGGTCTGGAGGAGGCGGAAATCCTGGAGATTATCGACCACCACCGCCTGGCGGACATTCAGACCACCAACCCCATTTATGTGCGCAACGAGCCGGTAGGCTCTACCAATACCATCATTGCCTCTATGTTTCAGGACAGAGGGCTGATGCCCTCGGAGAAGATGGCGGGTATGATGGCCGCGGCGATTATTTCCGACACGGTTATGTTCAAATCCCCCACCTGCACGGAAAAGGACATCCGCACCGCCGAGCGAATGGCGCGGATTGCCAACGTGTCGCTGGAGGAGCTGGGACGGGAGATTTTCTCCGCGTCTCTGGAAAACCGCACCGCAAAGGATTTGCTGTACGCCGACTACAAGACCTTCCACATCGCCGGTCACGATTTGGCGGTGGCGCAGGTTACCTGCGTGGACAGCCCCAAAATGCTGGAGCGGAAGGACGAATTTTTGCAGATGATGACCCAGTCCGCCAAAAAGAACGGATTCTCTATGATGATTCTCATGCTCACCGACGTGCTGAAGGAAGGCTCTCAGCTGATTTATGTGGGCGACGACGAGATTATTCAGCAGGCGTTCGGCGTGACACCCAAGGAGAACACCCTGTTCCTGCCGGGGGTTATGAGCCGGAAAAAGCAGGTGATTCCGATGCTGTCTGCTTTGTGGGGCTAAGAAATTGACAATTGACAATGGACAATTGACAATTATTTGTGCCTGGGGTAGAAAACGCAGGGAATTTGTGATATAATACTTTGATAATGCGGGAAAGGGGAGCCGGTATGGGATTTGAAGGTTTGCTGGGCAATGCGCGGCTGAAGGAAAACCTGCGCGTAAGCGTGGGCCGTGGCCGTATTTCCCATTTTTACCTGATTTCCGGCCCTTACGGCTCCGGTAAGCATACCCTTGCCAAGCTGTTATCGGCGGCAATTTTGTGTCGCAGCGAAGAAAAGCCCTGCCTGCAGTGCAGTGCCTGCCGGAAGGTGCTGCTTGATAATCACCCGGACTGCATTACCGTCACCGACCCGGAGCATAAGAATGTGGCGGTGAAAATCGTTCGCGATGCCCGGGCGGATATGTATGTGATGCCCAACGAGAGCGACCGGAAAATCTACATTTTCCCCCAGGAGCTGGGCATTGAGGGACAGAACGCACTGTTAAAGGTGCTGGAGGAGCCGCCGGCGTACGGCGTGTTTATCTTGCTGTCGGACAACCCGGAAAAGCTGCTGCCCACAGTCCGCTCCCGCTGCACGGAGCTATCCTTGCAGGCGCTGCCCGAAAAGACGCTGGAGCAGGCGCTGAAAGGGGAATTTCCCGAGGCGGACGCAGAGAGTCTGCTTGCTGCCGTCAGCCGCAGCGGCGGGTACTTAGGACAGGCAAAGGCATTACTATCTGAGGGTGCGGTATCTCCCCAGACGGAGCAGTTTGCCAAAAGCTTTGCTGCCCGCGATACCCTGGGACTGCTGCAGGTGCTGGTGAGTATGGAGAAGTGGAAGCGGGACCAGGCCATTGAGCAGTGGCGCAGCTGGCTGCAGCTTTTACAAAGCGCCCTTGCCTGTCAGGCAGGGCAGAAGGCAACGTCGCCCCTTGCCCGGGAACTGGGCGAAAACCGCAGCGCCGCTGAGCTGATGCAGGCGGTTGCGCTTTTGCAAAAAATGCTGGAATATGCGCAGGGAAATGTGTCGGTAGCCGCCATTTGCGGCCACCTGCAATGGACCTTGAGATAGGAGTACACAATGGAAGAAATGAAAACAAACCCGTCCCGGCCCGAAGAGGGCGTTGAGGTGGTGGACATTCAGTTCCGCCCCGGACAGAAGGTTTACTATTTCGATCCGGCGGGACATCGGCTGCACGCCGGTGACCACGTGATCATCGACACCGCCCGGGGACCGGAATTCGGTTACTGCACCGGCGGAAATCATACCGTGGGGAAAAAGGACGTGGTCGCACCTTTGCGGCCGGTGCTGCGCCGTGCCACCGAGCAGGACGAGAAGACCGCCGCGGAAAATCAGGCAAAGGAAAAGAAGGCCTACGAATTTTGCATGAAGAAGGTAGCAGAGCAGGAGCTGGATATGCAGCTGGTATCTGCTGAGTGCGCCTTTGACGGCAGCCGGATGATTTTCTTCTTCACCGCCGACGAGCGGGTGGATTTCCGTGAGCTGGTGAAGTCTCTTGCCAGCACCTTCCACACCCGCATCGAGCTGCGGCAGATTGGTGTGCGGGACAAGGCGAAGATGGTAGGCGGTCTGGGCATCTGCGGCTTGCCCTTCTGCTGCGCAAGCTTTTTGGACGATTTCCAGCCGGTGTCCATCAAAATGGCAAAGACCCAGAATCTCAGCCTGAACCCCACCAAGATTTCCGGTACCTGCGGCAGACTGATGTGCTGTCTGAAGTACGAGCAGGACGCTTATGAGGATTTGCTGCGCACTGCCCCCAAGGCGGAGTCCTTTGTGGACACCCCCGACGGACGGGGTACGGTGGTGGAGGTGGATTTGCTCCGCCAGCGGGTGAAGGTGAAGATGGAGCAGCAGCCGGAGGTGATTGGCACCTATGCCAACGCCGACATTGCTATCTTGCGCAACGGCAAGGCCAAGAAGACCGATGCGCCCATTCCTGCGGATTTGGCGCCCATTTCCGGTGGCGGCAAGCGGGTAAAGGAGAAGAAGGAGGAACAGGAGCAGATTTTCCTGGACTCTATCCGTATGCGCTACTCCGACCAGACCATCGCCGAGGAGACTGCACCTGCGGCGGAGGGCAACGAGGAGGCGCGGAGCGCTCCCCGCAGCAATCGCCGCCGCAAGCCCCGGAAAAAGAGCGGTGAAAAGAGCGCAGCACCTAAGCAGGAAGCGCCCAAACAGGAAGCACCCAAGCAGGATGCACCGAAGCAGGAGGCAAAGCCTGCTCCCCGCCGTTCCAATCACCGGCGCCGCCGTCCCGGCAAGCCCTCCGGTGAGAAGAAAGAACAAGGTTAAAAATATACACGGGCGGTCACCGACCGCCCGTTGACATCGTATAAAAAGACAGAGGCAAATGCTATGAAAGAACGCTTCAAGGACGCGTCCAAGCAGGCGCGGCTTGCCATTATTTTGCTGGCTATCGTACTGGTAGCTACGGTGGTGGGACTGCTGGTCAGCACACCCCGGACCCAGGCGGTGGAACAGGTTAACGGCTTGGTCTTCAGCGAAATATGCACCAAAAATGAGACAATTATCGCCGATAACGACGGACGTTATCGGGATTACATAGAGCTGTACAACGGCGGAAAAGACATCAACCTGAAAGGCTACTGCCTTACCGACGGCAGCGCGAAAAGCGAGCCGTTCGGGGATTTGCCTTTGCCCAAGGACACATACTGTCTGCTGTTTTTGGACAAGGAGCTGACCGGCTTTTCTCTGAAAGCCTCCGGCGGAGAATGTGTTTCGCTGATGGACAAAGCCGGTCGGATTGTGACCCAGGTGACTACCGTAACATCGCCCGAGGACCGGGTGATGCTGTATACCCCCGACGGGTATGTGATTTCCCCCAAGGCGACCCCCGGCTTTTCCAATGACGCCGCCGGCGAGCGCGCCTTCAAAGAGGGCAAAGAGGACGAAAACCCCGTGGTGGTGATTTCCGAAATGCTCACGGACAACGTCTCTGTCCTTGCCGACGATGCCGGACGGTTTTCCGACGCAGTGGAGCTGTACAACCGGGGCGATAAGCCTGTTTTCCTGCGCAATTACTGCCTGTCCGACGACCCGGACAACCGTTTCCGTTACCGCCTGCCTGCCGTGCTGCTGGGCGCGGGGGAATATGCGGTTATTTACTGCGACGGAGAAAATTACATCGGTCCGAACGGCGAAATTCACGCCAATTTCGGTCTGGCGGCAGGGGATACCCTGTGCCTGACAGGAAGCAACGGCGATTACACAACCTTAGCGGTGCAGTTCCCCGGGGAAAATCGCGCCCTTGCGCGAAATGAGCAGGGAGAATATGTGCCATTCGATGTGAGCCTTGGCTATGCCAATGATGAGACCGGTGTGGCCGCCTTCGCCCTCTCCTGTGAGGACGCAGCGGCGGAGCTGGTGATTTCCGAGGTGCTGCTGTCCAACGCAGACGTGCCATATAACGGGCAGTTTGTGGACGCGGTGGAAATCTGGAATCGGTCTAAAAAGGAAGTAGATACCGCCGGCTGGCACTTATCCGACGGGGGCGACCCCTATGGGTACGCCCTGCCCAAGCAAAAAATTGCCCCCGGAGAGCGGATTGTTATCCAGTGCACCCGGGAGCAGACGGGCTTTGCCCTGTCGGCGAACGAGGCCGCGTGCCTGCTCTCACCCCGCCACAAGTGGGCGTCCCGGGTTTCCTGCACCGGCAGCCGCGCCGGCCAGAGCGTGCAGGCAACCGAGACAGGTGAGCTTGCCTATACCTTAGGCGCGGTGTCTTTGGGCTATGCCAACACCGCCGCCGGTGTGAAAGAATATCAGAAGAGCATTCTGCCCGACGGTCTGCGGATTTCCGAGCTGATGAG
This sequence comes from Faecousia sp., assembly GCA_045635645.1. Taxonomy (GTDB): domain Bacteria; phylum Bacillota; class Clostridia; order Oscillospirales; family Oscillospiraceae; genus Faecousia. The sequence goes on from JAZTWB010000031.1 coordinate 16,257, forward strand.
CGCCAACACCGCTTATATACAGGGCTCTTACGGCAAGGCCAGCGACTGGATTGAGCTGTACAACGGCTCAAATAAGAAAATTAACCTTTCAGACTACACCTTCTCCACGGACAGCGGCTTTTTGAGCGCATACCAATTGCCGGACAAGACCCTGTCTCCGGGACAGTACTACGTGATTTTGCTGTCGGAGCGGAACAACGGACCCTCCGGCTATCAGCGGTTGCCGGTGAATCTGTCCAGTGACGGAGAAAACGTCTACCTAAGCCGGAACGGGGAAGTGGTGGACTATGCCATTATGCCCCAGCTGCCTACGGACATCTCCTACGGACGCGCAGCTATCACGGGCGCATTTACCATTTTGCAGACCCCCACACCCAGACAGGCAAATGCCGTAGCTGCGGAGGTCTCCCAGACACCCACGACGGCTGCAGCGCAAGGCGTGTACACCACCGGCTTGGAGGTTTCCCTCTCCGGAAAGGGAGAAATCTATTACACCACCGACGCAACCATCCCCACAAAGGAGTCCATTCCCTACACCGGACCGGTGTTTTTGGGAGAAACTACGGTGCTGCGCGCCGTGTGCTTTGAGCCGGGGAAGCTGCCGTCGGAGACACTGGATTTGACCTATGTAATCGACGCAGGACACAGCCTGCCGGTTATGACGGTGGTCACCGAGCCGGACAATCTGTTCAGCGAGGAGACCGGCATTTATATGAAAGGCCCCAATGCCTCCGAGGTATTCCCCCACAAGGGCGCCAACTACTGGCAAAACTGGGAGCGACCGGTGACGGTGTCCCTGTTTGAAACCGACGGTACAGGCTTTTCTCTGCCTTGCGGCATTTCCATCTTCGGCGCTTACTCCAGAGCCTTGGATAAGAAGGGCTTTTCTCTGAATTTCCGGGACGCCTACGGCGCAGGAGAGCTGGAATATAAGCTCTTTGGGGAAGAGGGACTGGATACCTATGAGTCCTTTAACCTGCGCTGCAGCGGACAGGACGTGTCCAAATCCCATATGCGGGACGTGCTGATGACGTCTCTGGTGGCGGACCACACCACGGTGGCGGTGCAGAAGTACCGGCCGGTGGTGCTGTACCTGAACGCAGAGTTCTGGGGCGTGTACTACATTCGGGAAAAGTCCACGGAAAATTACGTGGCAGGCAACTACAATGCCGACTTTAACGATGTGATTATCACCGGCGCAGACGGCATCGACAAGCCGGAATACAAGGCGCTGGTGGAGTATGCCCACACCCACGACTTGTCCGTGCAGGCACACTACGACTATGTCTGCTCCCAGATGGACATCGACAACTATACCGACTACATCATTGCGGAAATGTACGTTGCCAACCCGGACAACGGCAATATCCGCTTCTTCCGCACCACCGACACCAAGTGGACGTGGATTCTCTACGATACGGACTATGGCTTCTCCGACGTGAAGTTTGACACGGTGAAAGACCACCTGCGGCCCGAGGGCACGGGCGCGGGCGACGCCTTCTCCACCAAGCTGATTAACGCCCTGTTGGGCAATCCAGATTTCCGGGAGAATTTTATCCGCCGTATGGCGTGGCAGATGAACAATATCTGGACGGAAGAAAAAGTCTCCGCCCGCATTGACGAGCTGGAAAGCCTTATCAAAGAGGATATGAAGCTCGATTGCGCCCGCTGGGAGCGGCGGTATGAAAACTGGCAGTACCACGTGAGAAGTCTGCGCACCTTTGTAGGTGAGCGGAACAAGGTGTTTCCCCAGTATGTGCAGAACTATTTCGGTCTGAGCGATGCCCAGATGCGCCAGTTTGGCTTTGTGATGCAGGAGGGGTAAGATGGCGCAGCGACACGAGGAAAAATTCTTACTTGACTACCGCCAGTACCTTTTATTGAAAGAGCGGGTAGCCCAGGTGCTGAAAGCCGACCCCCACGGGGGTAGCTATGTGATTACTTCCCTGTATTACGATGACCTGCAGGATACGGCGCTGCTGGAAAAGCAGGACGGTCTTGCCCGGCACACCAAATTCCGCCTGCGCACCTACGATTGCAGCCGGGAGCTTGTCCGGCTGGAGCGAAAGGTGAAGGAGGGCGTGCTGACCCAAAAGCAGTCGGCGGCGGTTGCGCCGGAGACGATTTCCCAATTGGGAAAGACGGTTGCCCCCTTTCAGGGCGAAGCCTATGAACTGGCTACCCAGATGGTGGCAGCGGGTCTGCGCCCTGTGGTGACGGTGCGCTATCGCAGAGATGCCTTCTATCTTCCCAATACAGATGTGCGGCTGACCTTTGACACCGGGTTAGAGGTGCTGCCGGCGGCGGAGGAAATGCTGTTTGAGGACTGTTGCGGAATTCCCGTGCTGGAGGGCAATACGGTGATTATGGAGCTGAAGTACGGAAGCTACCTGCCCCGAATGGTGCGTCTGCTTACGTCTGTCCCCAGCAGACAGCTGTCCGTTTCCAAATACGCTCTGTGCAGAGAGAAATTCATATAAAGGAGAGCAAACTATGAGTATTTTAGACGCAATCAAAAACAGTGTGCTGGAGGGTTTTAATACCAACATCACCGCTATGGACATTCTGCTGAGTCTGGGTGTGTCCCTCCTTGCCGGACTGTTTGTGTTGCTGATTTATAAAAACGCCCGGAAGGGTGTAACCTTAAGCGGCGGTTTTTGTCTGACCCTGCTGCTGATTACCGCCATCAGCGCAATGATCGTGCTGACCATTACCTCTAACCTGGCACTTTCCTTAGGTATGGTGGGCGCATTGTCCATCGTCCGCTTCCGTACCGCGGTGAAGGATTCCGTGGACACAGCGTTTCTGTTCTGGAGCGTGGCGGCGGGTATCACCGCAGGCGCAGGCTTTTATATGATTACATTCATCGGCTGCCTGTTCATTGGCGCTGTGTGTATGGTATGCGTGGTGATGGTGGCAAAGTACGAAAAGGCATACCTGCTGGTGGCAAGAGTGGCAGACGGCGAGGTTGCCCGGCGCATTGAGGAGCTGCTGGAGGGCAGCAAGCTGCCTTATCGGCTCTCTGCACTGACCCAGACGGGCAGCTGCACCGAGGTGGTCTACGAGGTGGCTTTTTCGGAGCAGCACAGAAATCTGCTGACAGGCCTGCAAAAGCTTGCGGGTGTGGAGTCTGTATCTTTAGTAGATTGCCGAAAGAACTGATAAAAACCGTCCTGTCCTTTTAAAGCACGGGCGGG
>JAZTWB010000032.1:0-14003 GCA_045635645.1 Faecousia sp.
TGGGTCAGCGCATTTTGGAGCAATGTGATATTGCGGAATTTATAACCGATATTCTCTTCCAGATCCTTAATCATCAGAAGCCTCCTCGATCTCAGCCAACGCTTTCAGACCATTTTCCAATTCCTCGGAGATGTCGCTGCCTGCGGCATCCATAGCCTGCTTGATGGCATTACGGAAAGCCAGAGCATCAGAAGAGCCGTGAGCCTTGATGACAGGCTTCTTAATGCCTAAGAACTGGGTGCCGCCAATGGTGCGGTAATCCAGCATAGACATCACCTCGTCCACGCCGGTCTTGCAGAACAGATAGCCGATTTTGGACAGGAAGCTCCGCTTGAAGATTCTGTGCTTCATTAAGCTGCCCATAAACATCGCCGTGCCCTCAATGGACTTGAGCAGCACGTTGCCGGCAAAGCCGTCGCACACCACCACGTCCACCATACCCAGCGGCACGTCCCGGGCCTCGGCATTGCCCACAAAGTTGATAATGCCCTTTTCGCTGGCCTGCTGCAGCAATGCATAGGCCTCTTTCTGCAAGGGTGTTCCCTTGGTGTCCTCAGCGCCGATGTTCAAAAGACCCACCTTGGGGTTTTCCACACCTAAGTATTTCTTGGCGTACAGTGAGCCCACCACGCCAAACTGAAGCAGAAACTCTGCCGTACACTCGGCATTGGCGCCGCAGTCCAAAATGACCGTCTTACCGCCGGCCTTATTGGGCATCACAGGACCCATTGCCGCCCGGCGAATACCCTTTACCCGTTTGACAAGGAGGGTCGCGCCGGTGAGCAGCGCGCCGGTAGAGCCGGCGGAGATAAAGGCATCGCCCTGTCCGTCGGCAAGCATCTTAAGACCCACCATCATAGACGAATCCTTCTGCTTCCGCACAGCCGCAGTGGGGTCCTCGTGGGCGTCCACCACCTGCTCGGCGTGCATAATTTCCACACCGTCGGGCAGGGTATCAATCCCCTGCTCCCGCAGAACGGCGAGAATCTCATCGCCCCTGCCGGTCAGTATAATCTGGGCGCCGAAATCCTTCGCCGCCTGCACCGCACCCATTACCGGTGCAAAAGGTGCATTGTCACCGCCCATTGCGTCCAGAATAATCTTCATTGCCGTACCTCTTTCTCTAAATGCCCTGCTGCGCCATAGCATCGATAATCTCCAAAGAGCGGTTGGCTATGGCCAGATTCTTTTCGGCTTTCTTGCGAATCCGCTGCTCCAGCGGAGAAATAATGCTGAAATTGATATTCATAGGCTGGAAATTTTCAATCCGCCCGTCGCTGATATACAGTCCCAGCGCGCCGATGGCTGTCTCCTTGGGGAAGTCCGGGAGTGTTTTCCCCAGCACCTTCGCCGCCATTGCCACCGCCGCCAGAAAACCGGACGCGGCGCTCTCCACATAGCCCTCCACACCAGTCATCTGTCCGGCAAAGGCTACCAGAGGATTCCGCCGGTCGGCATAGTACTTATCCAGCAGCTTGGGGCTTTGCAGGAAGGTGTTCTGGTGCATCACGCCGTAGCGGACAAACTCCGCATTCTTCAGCGCGGGAATCATAGAGAACACCCTTTTTTGTTCAGGGAATTTCAAATGGGTCTGGAAACCCACCAGATTGTACACACTCTTGGCGGCATTGTCCTGCCGCAGCTGTACCACCGCGTAGGGCTCTTTTCCGGTCTTGGGGTCAACCAGTCCCACAGGCTTCAGCGGTCCGTAACGCAGGGTATCCTGTCCCCGGCGGGCCATAACCTCCACAGGCATACAGCCCTCAAAGACCCGCTTATCCTCAAAGCCGTGAACCTCCGCCTCCTCGGCAGAGACCAGCTCGGCAACAAAGGCCTCATACTGCTCTTTATTCATTGCGCAGTTTACATAATCCGGCGTTCCTCTATCGTACCGGCTCTGCCACCACGCCAAATCCATATCCACGGACTCTGCCGTCACCAAGGGGGCAGCGGCATCGAAAAAGTGGAGGTATTCACTGCCGAAATACTCCCCGATTGCCTTTGACAGGGCATCGGAGGTCAGCGGGCCTGTGGCGATAATCACAGGGCCTTCCGGCACTTCGGTTACTTCCTCGGAAATCACCTTAATGTTGGGGTGGCTGCGGATTTTCTCTGTCACCAGATCGGAAAAACCCTGTCTGTCCACCGCCAGACAGCCGCCTGCCTCCACGCGGGTAGCATCGGCGCAGCTGATAATCAGGCTGCCCAAACGGCGCAGCTCTTCCTTCAAAAGGCCCACGGCGTTTTCAATTTTGTCACCCCGCAGAGAATTGGAGCAGACCAGCTCGGCGAAGGTATCTGTGTGGTGGGCGGGGGATTTTTTGTGGGGCTTCATTTCATACAGCTCCACGGAAATACCCCGCTGGGCAAGCTGCCACGCAGCCTCCGCACCTGCCAGACCCGCGCCGATAACTTTTACAGTTGTCATTATTTTGACTCCTTGGTTTTTGCGGTCTTCTTTGCCGCGGTTTTCTTCTTGACGGTCTTTTTCTCTTCGCCGTCCGTTTCCTTCTTCTTGTAGTAGCCGCGCTTATCCTCCGGCAGGAAGTTTTCGCATTCCTCGTTAACACAGAAAGGCTTCATTCTGCCACGGCCGGATTTTTTGAACATCGTCTGGCCGCACTTGGGGCAGTCCTCTGCCGTGGGCACATCCCAGGTCATAAAGCCGCACTCCGCGCCCCGCTCACAGCCATAATAGGCAAAGCCGCGCTTGGATTTGCGCTTTAAAATGGTACTGCCGCACTTGGGGCAGCGGCCGGGCATCTTCTCCACGATCGGTTTCGTGTTCTTGCACTCCGGGAAGCCGGGGCAGGCAAGGAACTTGCCAAACCGGCCGATTTTGACCACCATATTTCTGCCGCAGACCTCGCAAATCTCCTCAGACACCTCATCTGGCACCTTCAGTCGTGTACCCTCCAGGGCTGTCTCTGCGTCCTTCAGCTCCTGGCTGAAATCCTTGTAGAAATCTGCAAGGAGCGCCTTCCAGTTCTGGTTGCCGGATTCTACCTCGTCCAGACGGGTCTCCATATTGGCGGTAAATTCCACATCGATAATGTCATTAAACCGCTCCAGCATAAGGCCGGTGACCACCTCGCCCAAAGGCGTAGGCTGCAGGCGCGTATCCACCTTGTTGACATACTCTCTGTCCTGAATGGTGGAAACAATGGTAGCATAGGTAGACGGGCGACCGATGCCCTTCTCCTCCATTGTTTTTACAAGGCTGGCCTCATTATAGCGGGCAGGCGGCTGGGTAAAGTGCTGCTCCGGCTTAATCTCCGTAGGAACAGCCTTGTCTCCCTCCTGCAGATCGGGCAACGGCGCACCCACTGCCTCAGTCTCCTCGTCTCTGCTCTCCTCATAGACAGCTAAGAAGCCGGGGAATTTTACGCTCTGATGGGTGCTGCGGAAAATATGGCCTGCGCACTCGGTATCAATAGATACGGTATCGTATACGGCATTTGCCATCTGGGAGGCCAGGAAACGGCTCCAAATCAGCTTATACAGCCGGTACTGCTCCTTCGTCAGGCTCTTTGCAATCCGCTCCGGGTCTAACTCCACGTGGGTGGGGCGGATGGCCTCGTGGGCATCCTGTGCGCCGGATTTGGTCTTAAACACGTGGCGGGAGCCATAGTGGTACTGCTTGCCGTAACGGCTCTTAATAAAGTCCGCAGCCGCGTCCATCGCCTCGTTGGAAAGGCGCATAGAGTCGGTACGCATATAGGTAATCAGACCCAATGTGCCCTCCCCCGCCACGTCAACGCCTTCATAAAGCTGCTGGGCGATCGCCATTGTGCGCTTGGGGGTCATATTCAGCTTCCGGGAAGCCTCCTGCTGCAAGGTGGAGGTGGTAAAAGGAGGGGCAGCAGAACGTTTTTTATCGGCGCGCTTGACACCCACAACCGCAAATTCTCTGCCGTCAATATCCTGAATAATTGCCTGTACCTGCGCCTGGCTCTCCGGCTCTTTTTTCTTCTTGTCACCGTAGTAACGGGCTACAAAGCTGCCGGGCTTTTCCAGCAGATTCAACGTCACGTCCAGCGACCAATACTCCTTGGGAACAAAGGCGCGAATTTCATTTTCTCTGTCCACCACCAGACGGGTTGCCACCGACTGCACACGGCCGGCAGACAGACCTCTGCGGACCTTCTTCCACAGCAGGGGCGAGAGCTGATAACCCACGATTCTGTCTAAGATACGCCGCGCCTGCTGCGCGTCCACCAAATCGTTATCGATGGCTCTGGGGTTGGCAATTGCCTCGGTAACCACCCGCTGGGTGATTTCGTTAAAGGTCACACGGCGGGTCTTTTCCTCCGGCAGCTCCAGCAGTTCCTTTAAGTGCCAGGAGATGGCTTCGCCCTCCCGGTCCGGGTCAGTTGCCAGATACACGGTATCCGCCTTCTTTGCCAGCTTTTTCAGCTCGCTAATTACGTCACCTTTATTGTCCAGAGGGATATACTCCGGCTCAAAACCGCCCGCAATGTCCACACCCATCGTGCTTTTGGGCAGGTCACGCAGGTGACCCATACTGGCCTTGACCACATATTCAGGTCCCAGGTATTTGCCAATGGTCTTGGCCTTGGACGGGGACTCCACAATCACAAGATTGGAACTCATAACGCTCTCCTCATCAGAATTATTTTCGACTGAACCGGCCGCCGGGATGCTTGCTTACCAAGCCTTTCACCGTCAGCAAGGTAAGCGCGGACAGCACTTTTCCCGAGGGCATATCCACTTTGGCAATCAGCTCCGCCGCCTCTTGAGGCTCACTAGTCAGCTGCGCCAAAACGGCCTGCTCGTCACAACCCAGAGCAGGTAGTTCATTTTTTAACACACTATACGTGGAATTTTCTGCATTGTCAATGGCTTTTTTCCGCCCGGTTTCCCGCAAGTTCGATTTTTCGCCGGGAACTGCAGGCGTTTGCGCCACCATAGCAGGCGTCTGCTCGGCGGCATACAACCGGGTCGGATTCTGCTTATGGACCACACCGGGATATAGAGATTCATAGCTACTGAGCACATCCCAGCCGGAAAACACCGGCACAGCCCCGTCCTGCAAAAGAGCGTTACTGCCCTCACAGGTGGGCGCATTGATATTTCCCGGCACTACGAACACATCCCGCCCCTGCTCCAGTGCCCGGTCGGCAGTGATGAGCGCGCCGCTCCTTTTCGGGGCTTCCACAACGAGAACGCCGTTAGAAACACCGCTGATAATGCGGTTTCTGGCAGGGAAATGCCAGGGATTCCCCCGGGTGCCGGGAGGATATTCCGAAATCAGGCACCCTTCCTTCGCCACCGCTTCAAACAGCTTCCGGTTACTGCGAGGGTACACAATATCCACGCCGGTACCCAGCACGCCCACGGTGGGACAGCCCGCCTCCAGCGCGCCCTGCATAGCAGCCGCATCTCCGCCGGAAGCGCAGCCGGAAACCACAAATCCGCCACAGGCGGCTATCTGGCTTCCCATTTGATGGGCAACCTGCAAGCCGTAGGCGGACGCCTTACGGGTACCCACAACGCCGATAAAGGGCACAGCATCCCAGTCCGGCAGCTTGCCCTTGTAGTACAAAACAATGGGTGCATCCGGTATGTTACGCAGTCTGCCCGGGTAAGCGGTATCCGACAAAGGGAGAACACCGATTCTCTTTTCTGCGCAGCTGCGCAGAATTTCCTCTGCTGCGCGCAAATCTTTCTGGCGCAGACTTTCCGGCAGACGCAGCTGCTTAAGTACGCTGTCGGATGTCAGATACAGCTCCTCCGGGTCGGGAAACTGCTCCAGCAGCCGGTGCTTTTCCATTATGGACATATCATTCAGCTCCGCCAGCCAGATCCAGTGCAGTAACATACTTTCACCCTTTCTTTTTTTACAGCTTCATTTGCCACATCACAATGGCTGCGGCAATTGCCGCATTGAGAGATTCACAGTTGGGATTCATTGGGATAATCACGGCGTGCGCAGCACTGTCCAGGATTTCCCGGCGGACGCCCTGTCCCTCGCTGCCGATGACCACGCACATTTCCCCAAGGGGCGCACTGCGCAGGTCTACGGCTGTATCACTCAGCGCCGTTACCGCCACGGGAATTCCCGCCGCCGCGCAGGCGTGTTCAGCTTCCTCCCAGGTGGTCTGGACTATGTCCATACGGAACACCGCGCCCATACTGGCGCGCACCACCTTATGGCTGTAGGGGTCTGCGCAGCCCTCCAGCAGCGCCACGGGAATTTGCAGCGCGTCGGCGGTACGCAGGATTGTTCCCAGATTGCCGGGGTCTTGAATCCCGTCCAGCAGGAGCATTCCCGCCCGGGGAACAAAGTCCGCTTTTTCCGGCAGGCGGCACACAAACAGCGCCCCCTGGGGACTTTGCATCGGCGAAACCGATGCCATTACGTCCTCGGGTACAATCACCTTTCGCACCCCGTCGGGCAGCGCAACCTCCACACCCTCCGACAAAATCACCGTTTCTAACTCCGCCTGCCAGCGGATTGCCTCAGATAGCAGCTTTGTGCCGTCGGAGACGTATAGACCCGCCTGCTGCCGTTCCTTTCTGGAGGAAAGCAGCTTCTTCACCTGCTGAAGCAGGGGATTTTTCCGTGAAGTAATTCTTTCTGTCATAGCTTCTGCACCGTATCGAGGGCATTGGTATCCCCCAGAACAACCATCACATCACCCGGCTGAATCTCATAATCCGCGCCGGGGGATACATTGATTCGCTTTCCCTGTTTCAACGCAATAACAGTCACACCCAGCTTTGCCCGCACGTTCAGCGTCTTTAAGGTTTTGCCCACCCAGGCGGCAGGCGCTGCCACCTCGATAATGCCGTAATCGTCGGACAGTTCAATGTAATCCAGCACATTGGGGCTGGACAGATTCCGGGCCAGACGGTCTGCCTGTTCCTGCTCGGGAATCAGCACCCTGTCCGCACCCAGCTTCAAAAGCACCTGTCGGTAGGTCTCGTCCCGAGCCTTGCAGACCACGTAGGGAATGCCCAACTCCTTTAAGTTCATTGTCGTCAGTACAGAATCACCCAGATTGTCGCCGATCGCCACAATGGCGCAGTCGAAATCCTTGGCGCCCAGCGCCTTGAGCACTTCCTTATCCCGGGCGTCTGCCACCACAGCCTGTGTCACCTCGGAGCTGATCTGCTGGACCAATTCATTCCTGCAATCAATTGCCAATACCTCGCAGCCCAGCTGGCACAGGCGAACAGCCGCCTCTCTGCCAAACCGGCCCAATCCAACAACGATATATGAACGCATTCGTTATTCTCCTATCCTATTAACAAATTTGCATCTGCATAGCGGAATCTGTCCACCGCTTTATTTCCCATTAAAAAGCTTAAACTGACTGTCAGCACGCCCACTCTGCCAAAATACATAAACACAATGATCAGCAGCTTGGCGGGCAGTCCCAACACCGGTGTCACGCCGGCGGTCACGCCCACCGTTGCAATGGCGGAGACCGATTCAAACAGTCCGTCTGCAAGAGACACCGGCGAGGTGGCGGAAATGAAGAAGCCGCCAAAAAACGCCAGCGCCGTCATAATGAAAAAGATTGTCATCGCGTCGGTGGCTCTTTTGCTGGGAATGGTACGTCCAAACACGTGGACCGTCTCCCTGCCCCGGGCCTTTGCCCAGATAAACAGCACCAGCACCACAAAGGTAACGGTTTTCAAACCGCCGGCTGTAGAGCCGGAGGAGCCGCCGATGAGCATAATCACCATAGACAGTGCCTTGGACCCCTCTGTCAAAAGCGCCTGGTCCACCGACACAAAGCCGGCTGTTCGCAAAGTAACCGTCTGGAAAAAGGCGTTGAGTACCTTTTGCCATACCGGCATTTTCCCAAGGGTATTGGGGTTATCCCACTCCAACAGCAGAAACAGACCTGCACCGAGAGTGACAATAACAGCCGTGGCAATCAGCACCAGCCGGGTATACACGCTTAGTCTCTTTGTACGGCGCAGGCGCGCCAGCTCTTCCCAGACCACAAAGCCCAGTCCGCCAAACGTAATCAGCGCCATCAGCGTAATCAGCACCACCGGGTCGTCATTGAAGACCATCATACTCTGCCCCGGCGCAACAGCGCCCAGAATATCAAAGCCTGCGTTGCAAAAGCCGGACACAGCGTGGAAAACGCCCCAGCGGATACTTCTGCCCAGTCCAAACTCCGGCAGAAAGCGGAGCATCAGCACCAGCGCGCCCAAAAGCTGCACGCCCAAAGAGCCAAAAATCACAATTCTCTGGAGGCGGACCACGTCCTGCATATCGTTCAGGCTCATTGCCTGGGCCATCACCAGCCGCTGCTTAAGTCCCACCTTTTTCCGCAAAAGGAAAATCACCAGCGTAGCGGCAGACATAAAGCCCAGACCGCCCAGCTCAATGAGCAGCAGAAGCACCGTCTGTCCGAAGCCGCTCCATTGGGTATAGGTGTCGAACAGCACAAGACCCGTTACGCAGGTAGCAGAGGTTGCAGTGAACAGTGCCGGAACAAAGCCGCAGGAAACGCCGTCCCGAGAGGCAGCCGGCAAGGTCAGCAGCGCCGCGCCCAGCAAAATAATGCAGGCAAAGGTCACGGCGATAATCTGGGTTGCGCTCAGTCGCAGCCTGCGTATTTTCTTCCAGAACCTAAGCAGGTGTTTCCCTTCTGTCATTTGCCTCACATCCTTTGTCCGCAATAACGGTATTTTACCTTATTATAACAAGTTTACTCTACAATGCAAGCGGGTTTTTCCCCATAGGTACTCACAGCACAGAAAATTCACAGGTGCAAAGTGGGGTTTTGCCGTTGCAATTGTGGGAAAATATGTATATAATAATGGTATCTTTTTACGGGGGGTGCTGTCAAGTGGAGCGGATGCTGCTACCATACCGGGGCTGCCTTTTGGGTCTGGCCGCAGGCGATGCCTTGGGTTATACCATCGACGGCAAATCCTGGACGGAAATTCAAGACAGCTACGGCCCCAACGGACTGCTGGGCTACGATTTGCAGCAGTCGGAGTATGCCCAGATTACCTCCTACACCCAGCTTGCCGCCTTTCTGTGCAACGGACTGCTCATCAGCATCTCCCGGGGGCGGTCTGATCACCTGCCCTACATAAAGCTGGCGCTGAAGGAGTGGATTCGCAGTCAACAGTTCTACCGGGACCCGGAGCAGAGCATTTGCTGGGTAGCCAAGCTGCCCCAGTTCCGCCGCCGTCACTGTCGTGATGCCCGTATGCTGGACAATCTGCGGCTGGAAAGCTTCGGCGCTCTGGACGCGCGAAAAAATGATAACGATGCCCCCGGCGCAATCACCGCTGCGGTGGCTGCCGGTATGTTCTACCACCCCAAGCGCATCGCCCCGGAGCAGGTGGGCACACTGTCAGCAGAGCTGGTAGCGCTGACCCACGGCAATCCGGAGACGATTCTGTCGGCGGTTGTACTGGCCTATGCCATCACCGGTATTTTGCAGGAGCCGGACTGTCCTCTTGATAACCAGTTTTTACAGGCAATCGCCGTAATGGACGGGCAGTTCCGCAGCCAATTCCCCCAAGCCGAAGCACTGGCGCAGCAGCTGTGCAGAGCCGTAACACTGGCAAAATCCGGCACAGTATCTCCCCAGGAGGGTATGGAGCAGCTGTGCTGTGAGGACACGCCCCGGTGTCTGGCGGGGGCAATGTTTGCCTGCCTGACCGCGCCCAATGACTTTGACAGCGCAATCATCACCGCTGTCAACCACTCGGGAATGAGCGGCGCAGTGGGCGCAATGACCGGCGCCATTATGGGCGCAAAACTGGGACAGGACGCCCTGCCGGATTTCTATCTGGAATCTTTGGACTGCAGCGATGCGCTGTGCGTTCTGGCGGAGGATTTGCTCAGCGGCACACCCGCAGCCGGCATATTCGACGACACCTGGGACCACAAATATGCCCAAGGTCTGCCCCCAGAGGGGATAAATCGGTAAAAAACAGAAAAAATATCGAAAAAATATCTGTTTTTTCCTAAAATCCCTCTTGCAAAAGGAAGATTCCGGTGGTATAATACCTGCGAAGGTAAGATTTGACGTTTCGGAAAGAGAGGGGCTCGCCCCTCTCTTTTTTGAGTGCTTTTGAAAAGGAAGTGAACTGTTTGAAGGTAACCGATCTGGTCGCCGAATTCGCAACCCCCATTGTAGAGCAGTTTGGCTGCAAGCTTTGGGACGTGGAATATGTCAGAGAGGGCGCGCAGCGGTTTCTGCGCATCTACATTGACAAAGACGGCGGCATCGACATTGACGACTGCGAAAAAATCCACAGAGCCATTGACCCCATTCTGGACGAGAAGGACCCCATTGCCGAAAGCTACCATTTCGAGGTCTGCTCGGCAGGTCTGGAGCGGGCGCTGAAGCGGCCCGGTGATTTCGAGGCCTTTATGGGCAGTCCCGTTCTGGTCAAGCTCTACCGCCCCAGAAACGGCTTGAAGGAAATCCCCTGCGTGCTGCGGGGCTATGAAGACGGCAGAATCACCGTGGAAGCCGGCAAGGAAACCATCACATTTGAAAAATCCGAGGTCGCACTGGTGCGGCTTCGCGTTGAGTTTTAATAGGAGGATACAGAAATGGCAAGAACCGCAAAAGCCAAAAAGAACGAAGCACCCCAGGTGGACATCGGCGCAGAAATTTTCGCCAGCCTGCGGGATCTGGAAAAGCTCAAGGGCATTCCCGTCACCTATATGGTGGAACGGCTGAAGCAGGCCCTGACCAATGCCTACCGCAAGGACCGGGAGGACCATCGGGATATCCCCGCTGAAAATGTGGTGGTAGACCTGAGTGAAAAGGGTCTTTCTATGTATCTGGTAAAGACCGCCGTGGAGGAAATCGAGGACTCCGCCGTGGAAATCCATATCGACACCGCCCGCAACTACAACCCCGACATTCAGGTGGGCGAATCCGTGTCCATTCCCGTGGACATTCAGAAGTTTGGCCGCATTGCCGCCCAGAACGCCAAGCAGGTGGTGATTCAGGGCATTCGCGAGGCAGAGCGCGGCGCAATTTACGAAAGCTACTCCTCCAAGTCTCAGGAGCTGCTCACCGGCACTGTGCTGCGGGTTGACCCCACCGGCGACGTCTTCGTCCAGATCGGTCAGGGCAACGAGCAGAGCGACGCTGTGCTGCGCACCAGCGAGCAGATTCCCGACGAAGAGTACGAGCCCGGCGATTTGATTCGCGTATACGTGCTGGAGGTACACAAGGCTACCCGCGGTCCTCTGATTCACGTATCCCGCACCCACCCCAATGTGGTGCGTCGGCTGTTTGAGCTGGAAACCCCCGAAATCGCAGACGGTCAGGTGGAGATTCGCAACATCGCCCGCGAGGCCGGCTCCCGCAGCAAGATTGCCGTCCGCGCAGCAATGGAGAACGTTGACCCCGTAGGCGCCTGTGTGGGTCCCCGCGGCGGACGTGTGGGCGCTGTGGTAGACGAGCTGGGCGGCGAGAAGATTGACATCGTGGTCTGGAGCGAGGACCCCTGTGAGTACGTCAAGGCAGCGCTGAGCCCCGCTGATGTTCTGAGCGTGGAAATCGACCCCGCCAACCCCAAGGCCTGCCGTGTAGTCGTGCCCGACGATCAGCTGAGCCTTGCCATCGGTAAGGAGGGCCAGAACGCCCGTCTGGCTGCCCGTCTCACCGGCCTGAAAATCGACATCAAGCCTGCAAGCCAGGCATAAAAGAATAAAATGACCCCGCAAAAGCGAACGGCTTTTGTGGGGAGAGGAGGAGCCAAGATACTGTTGGTATTTCCCGCTTGCGGGAAATATAAAGTTGTATCTTGCGCTCCGACGAAGGAGGTAGCCTGATGCAAAAGAAGATTCCTCAGCGGCAATGTATGGGTTGCCGGGAACGGAAAGCCAAGCGGGAGCTGATCCGTGTGGTCCGGGGAACGGACGGCACGGTATGCCTTGACTTCAGCGGCAAGCTCAACGGTCGCGGCGCGTATCTGTGTCCCAGCCCGGAATGTCTGAAAAAAGCAGAAAAGGCAAAATCCTTGGAGCGCAGTCTGGAGGTCCCCATTCCTCAGGAGGTCTATGACCGCCTTGCGAAGGAAATGGAGGAACGCAATGGATAAAGCCTTGAATTATCTGGCTTTGGCAAGAAAAGCCGGTCTGATTGAGCTGGGCGAAGAGCCGGTAGGCGCAGCTGCCCGGGCCCAGAAAGCACGGCTGATGATTGTGGCGGAGGACGCCACCGACCATACCTGGCGCAGAGCAAAAAGCTTTGTTTCAGGCAGTGAGCAGATTTGTTTGAAAGTTCCCTATTCCAAGGACCTGTTGGGGCAGGCCGTCGGCCGCACCGCACTGGCCCTTGCCGCATTTACCGACCCCGCGCTGGCACTTGCCTTTATAAAGGCTCTGGGTCAGCCGGACCGCTACAAGGCCGAACTGGAAAGCCTGCAAAAGCGCACCGCGCGGCTGCAGCAGCGCCGGCAGGAGGCCAAGGCCCACGCCAAAAACAAGGCAATGGGCTACAAGGGTAAAGCGAAGAAGGAACGTTGATTTTGGAGGTGTTTGTTTATGAGTTTAGTGAAGTATCGGTTGAAAGAGGTCGCCACCGATTTCGGTGTGACCCCCAAGGATATTGCAGAAGTAATGGGCAAGTTCTTTGAGCGTCCCAAGTCCAACAACCAGGTGTTGACGGAAGAGGAGCTCAATGTCGTCTTTGACTACATGACCCAGACCAACCAGATTTCCTCTTTAGAGGTGGTGTTTGCGGTAGCGCCCAAGCCCCAGCCCAAGGCTGAGCCGAAGGTGGAAGAGAAACCCGCAGAAGAGAAAAAGCCTGAGGAAAAGAAGGCAGAAGCGCCCAAGCCTCAGCCTAAGACAGAAAAGCCTGCCAAGCCCGCCGAGCCGGAGCGCAGAAGAGAGCGCCGGGTGGTGGACACCTCTGCCGTGCAGGTCAACGCTGCCCGTTTTGACGACCGGGTTGACGATTTGGTCAGCGAGCGCGTGCAGAACTATCAGGGCGGCAAGCAGCGCTTTGCCAAGAAGGGTCAGCAGCAGAACAATAAAAAGGACAACAAGTTCAGCAAGGGCAACAAGTCCCGCAACGAGGAGCAGGAGAAGCTCCGCAGGCTGCAGATGGAAGTCGCCCGAAAAGCGCCTGTCACTGTAAAAATCCCCGACGAAATTACCGTTGGCGAGCTGGCTTCCCGTATGAAGAAGCCCGCCGGCGAGGTGATTAAGCTTCTGATGAAGAACGGCATTATGGCCGGCATCAACCAGTCCATCGACTTCGACACCGCAGAGTATGTGGCTGTGGAGCTGGGCTGCCGCGTGGAGCGGGAAATCACCGTCACCATCGAAGAGCGGATTTTTGACGACCACGAGGATACCGCAGAGGAGCTGCAGGGCCGCGCACCTGTTGTGGTGGTTATGGGTCACGTTGACCACGGTAAGACCTCCACGCTGGACGCTATCCGCAACACCTCCGTTACCGCCGGTGAGGCCGGTGGCATTACCCAGCACATCGGCGCTTACACCGTAGAGTGCAACGGCCAGATGCTCACCTTCCTGGACACCCCCGGTCACGCCGCCTTTACCTCTATGCGTGCCCGCGGCGCTATGTGTACGGACATTGCCATTCTGGTGGTTGCCGCCGACGACGGCATTATGCCCCAGACCATCGAATCCATTAACCACGCCAAGGCCGCAAACGTGCCTATCATCGTGGCAATCAACAAGATGGATAAGCCGGAAGCCAATCCCGACAAGATTAAGCAGCAGCTGACGGAATACGAGCTGATTCCCGAAGAATGGGGCGGCGACACCATCATCTGTCCCATCTCCGCCAAGACAGGTCAAGGTCTTGACAATCTGCTGGAAATGGTGCTTCTGACTGCCGAGGTGCAGGAACTGAAGGCCAACCCCAACCGCCGCGCCAAGGGTGTCGTCATCGAGGCAAGACTCGACAAGACCCGCGGCCCCGTTGCAACTCTGCTTGTGCAGAACGGCACCCTCAATCAGGGCGACATCATCATCGCCGGTACTTCCGTGGGCCGTG
>JAZTWB010000033.1:0-15509 GCA_045635645.1 Faecousia sp.
CCGGATGTGGCTCAGTTTGGTAGAGCGCTTGCTTTGGGAGCAAGATGCCGCAGGTTCGAATCCTGTCATCCGGACCATTTAGCAGAGGATTACCCTTGTGGTAAGCCTCTGCTAAATCTTTTGGATCGGCAGGATTCGAACCCATAGCAATGGGACTGTCCGGTGGACAGTTTCTGCCACCAGTGCAAACACTGGTGGCTACCTTAATTTTCGCAACGCGAAAATGCATATCGAATCCTGTCATCCGGACCAACCCCACCGTTTTCATTTTGAAACGGTGGGGTTTTCTTTGTATATTCTCCTATCACTCGTAAAAACTAAGCACAAAGGAGTGGTTTTTATGGACGGACAAGACCTTGTAAAGCAGACTTTAGACCAGATTCCGCAGGCGAATTTCAACGCAAAGCGGATCGTCGGTCTGGTAAAGGAAGGCGGCAGAATCACCGGCTATCAGCTGTCTGACAACACCATTGTAGAAAAACAGCAGGCGGTGGATATGGCAAAGCAGGGACAAATCGCCGGTGTGGGTATCGCCCATCGGGGAGACACTGAATACCTCAAATCCATCCCCGACGGCAGCGAAAACAACAACCTTGGCAACCTGCCATCTGTATCCCCATAAAGATATAAGCAACCCGGAATTGCTACCGCAATCCCGGGTTTTTTCTGCCGTTGAGCGCTCACAAAATGCCGATGGGAAATATTTGCAACATTTTTGATTTTGGTTATGCTATACTGTAGACACAGGAGGTGAAGCAATGAAATTTAAATTGGTTATCGACCGGGAGAAAGACGAAGAGGTGGTGGTCACCGCCCACCAACGCACCGCTTTAATCGACGAAATTGAAGCGCTCATTTCGAAACACACAGACCGCCTCCCCGGCTACACCGAGGACGATATTAAAATGCTGTCTGTTGCCGAAATCGAGTGCGTTACCGTTCTGGACGGTAAAACCTACGCCATTGATTTCAAAAACCGGCACTACCGATTAAAGCAAAGACTGTATGAGCTGGAGGCGCAGCTGCCCCCGTCTTTCATCCGCATCAACAAAAGCACATTGGCAAATGAAGCCCGGCTGGACCGTTTTTCCGTTACTTACGCCGGCAGTGTAGATGCCGTTTTTAAGTGCGGCTACACGGAATACGTGTCCCGGCGCTGCTTTGCCCAAATCAAAAGGAGGTTAGAAGCAAAATGAAGAAGTTTTGGAAGGAGTTTTTATTCCGGGGTCTAATCTGCGCCAGCGGCGGACCTGTTGTTCTGGCAATCATTTATGGCATTTTAGGCGCCACCGGCGCTGTGGATGCTTTCTCTCCCAGAGAGGTGTGCGTGGGTATCTTGACAATCACCTTGCTCGCCTTTGTCGCAGCAGGTATGACCGCCATCTACCAAATGGAGCAGCTGCCCCTGCCCATTATGATTCTGCTCCACGGCGGTGCGCTGTACATTGCCTATATCCTCATCTACCTGCTCAACGGTTGGCTGCAAAATTCCCTTATCCCCATTTTAGTTTTTACCGGAATTTTTGTCGCAGGCTATGCCCTTGTCTGGCTCATCATCTACTTGGTGGAGCGTACCAAGGCAGAGAAACTAAACAAATTGCTCAAAGGCTAAACAAAATGTGCGTTGCAAACCTGCAACGCACATTCTTTTATTGTTCGTAATCCGTTTCGTAGCTGCCCGCAGGCAGCACGTATCCGCAGGTACAGGCTTCGTTGCTGGCGAGTGTGCCGGTCTTGCCGATCGGACCGCCCATCAGCACAAACACCTCTACCCACTGACCGCACTTGGGGCATTTCACTTCTGTAAGTCGGGGTGTTCCTTTTCCTTCCTGGCATCCGTTAATCAGCATTTTCTCACACTCCATACTTTTTTAGATCCACAGTTCCGTTTTCTTCAAAAACAACGCCTTCGCTTTCCAGTCGTTTCCTTTGCGCATCTGCTCCGCCGAAGGCGTAGTTTTCCGCCACACCGCCCTTACTGTTCACCACACGGTGGCAGGGATACCGAGACGGGTCGGGGTTGTCGTGGAGAATGTTCCCCACTGTTCGTGCGTAATGCTTATTTCCCAAACGCTCGGCAATCCGACCGTAAGTGGTTACCTTTCCTTTGGGAATGGTTTTTAGGTATGCGTAAACACGTTCTTTCATAGCTCACCAAACAAAAGGAATGATTCTGTACTTGACTTTCTGCTTATACTCCCCATAGCCGGGCAGCTCTTTTGTCAGCAGTTCTTCCTCGTCCGTCAAGCGGACGACGATCACCGCAGGATAGAACACGAAGACAATCAGCGCATACCAAGAGCCAAGCACCAGCGGAATCATCAGAAACAGCAAAATGGTAACCGCGTACATAGGATGGCGGATAATGCCGTACATTCCGGTATCCACCACGGTCTGTCCCGCTTCTACCTTGATGGTACGGCTAAGATATGCGTTTTCCCGCATCACTTCGGCGTACAGGGCATAGGCGGTCAAAAACAGCACCGATGCGGTAATAATCACCCAAGTGGGCACAGTCGACCAACCGAATCGGAAATCCAGACCTGCCACCACGAAACCGGCAATAAACATAAGGCCTGAGAAGGCAACGACACCTTTCTGTGCATTCTGCTTTTCCTTGGCATCCAGCCGTTTTTTCAGAAATTCCGGGGATTTGAAAAGTATTAACAAGCCGACAGCCAGCATCGGTACAAACAGCAAGACAATAAAATACCAGCCGTATGTATAGCTGAGGGTGCCGGCCGGCAGGAAGAGAAGCAATGCCACCAGCAAAAAACCGCAGGCAAACTTGATTAGCGCTTCAATCAAGAGTTTCATATTACTCCACCTTGTATTCTTTGTCGATCAGAATGTAGGGCAAATCGTGGGCAATGCACTGAGCGAGGTTATATTCGTTCTCGACAATCAGATCTTTTTTGTTCAGGTCAGAATCGTCCAATCGCTGTTCAATTATGCTTGCGTATCCCCGAATGTCCGCAAAGTGATTCTCAATATACTGCCGGGACATTACAAGGCACACATATTGGATATTCTTCAAGTACACCTTGTCAAAGTCCTTTTGCCAATCGAAGGGAATATAGCAACCCTCCACAATGAGATTTTGCCTATTCTCGATGGCGGTCTTCACCATCTCCCGGACGATGGGCCAAAGATACTCTGTCAGCCTGTCATCATCCATAGGTGTCAGGTCCGTATTGCCGCTGCGGATCAGTCCCATTTTCAGATGGTCGATGGATAGGTAGGGATAGCGGTATTTCTCAAGCAGTTTTTGTGCGTATGCAGTCTTTCCGGTGTGGCTTGCTCCGCCAATCAGGATAATCATTTCTTTTCCCTTTCTTATTGCAGCGTTACGCTGCCGACATAGCTGTATCCCGGTACTTCCGGTGCATTCTCCGCCTTGACGAATCGGAACGTCTCCTCATTCGCCACATACAGGTGCGCCAATGCAATACCCATATCAATTTGGTTCATATCGTTGAGCCTGTCGTTTGGAATGCGGTAGGCGTGAATATTGTCCCCTTCGTGGGTGAAATACCAGGGCTGGCTGTTGACCGCGGAAGGTGCCAATCGGGCAGGTTCCAGTCTGGGATCAAGCCGGTCAGTAATCTGTTCCAGCGTTTTTCTCTTAAAGCCCTTTAAATCATAACGCAGCTGATCGCCCTTGGGATGGCCAAAGGCAAGCAGGATAACAAACTTCATACCCTCCACCACAGTGGCGGTCTTAGGATTCATTCGTCCCATTCCCAGCCAGCAGACACCCAAGCCAAGACTTTGCAAGTATAGGTCCATCTGCTGGAACAGAAATCCCACATTTTCCAGCCAACCATCGGCTTCCTCTGAATAAATGGCGATCAGCTGCGGTGTGGTCCAGGGGCAGATGCACTTAACCTGGTTTCGCGGAACAATGTCCCAATGGACCTTGATTTCCGGATGCAGGGGCTTCATAGGAAAAGCCTTGATATTTTCGAGCATTGCCGCGTCTACAGGTACATTCGTAAAGCTGCGGCAGGATTTGCGATGGTAGATCATTTCATTTAGTGTCATACAATTTCCTCCACGCGAATTTTCAACCGTTCCAACAGATCCCCCTGCAGGTAAAAGGTGGTCTCAAAATGTAGAAGCAGGTCCGTGTTCCGGTCCCACAGGAGCAACAGCTTCGGCGGAAATTCTTCATCCCCTTCCCAGAATTGCAACAGCACCGGGAAGAACGGCATTACCGGAATCCGGCAAGTCACATCCGCCCCCGCCATACGCTCTATCAAAACGCCACCCAAGCTTTCACAGGCAGCCTTCAGCGCTTCTGTACGACCATCAAATATCTTGGCATATTTCTTGGTAAATGTTTCGGTATCGGTAACACCGGTAACAACAAACGTACCTACTGCACACCACTGACCTGCCAATGTCGGGGCTGTTTCTCCCTGATGATAGCACAGTAAATCGTAGATAGTCATAACGGTGCTGAAGGAGCGGCACCCCTTCCACGCGTCTTTGATATATTCTTCGACTCCCCCATCTTTTCTGTTGATACGGCACGGGGTATTCAAATAGTTCAGATAGATATGCCGTTCGTCCGCTTCCAACCGGAATTTCCGAATGAGCACCTCCTGATTGTACTCTAAGAATATCCGCTTACCAATATCCACCTGTAGATCGTAATTGTCCATAGCTTTAAAACACACCACCGTTATATTTCTTCTGTACCCGGACGATGGCGACAATCCCGGCGATCAGACCTGCCGCTAATACTTTCATATCAGACCCATAAACCAGATCACAGCAAGGGCTGTCAAGGTCACCAGCGTATCGATAGTGATTCCATAGAACATAGGTCTCAGGCCGGCTTTCTTGAAATCGGTAATGCTTGTACCCAAGCCGATCGCCGCCAATGCGGTAACCATCAAGAATTTACTGGTGCTTTTGATAACCCCGGACACTGCCACAGGAATACAGCCAACACTATTCAGTACTGCCAGCAGCAGGAAACCACCGATAAACCACGGAATGATTTTCATCAGATTAATCTTCTTGCCTTGGCTTTTGGACTTCATTTCCTTCTGCTTCATCCGGGTGCCGATGTAGGCGAATACCAACACAGTGGGAATAATAGCAATGGTGCGAGTCAGTTTCACCATAGTTGCAAAGTCGCCCGCCGCCTCGGAAAAGGCATAACCGGAGGCCACTACACTGGCCGTGTCATTCACGGATGTACCCGCCCAAATGCCGTAAGCAATGTCGGACATACCCAAAGCTTTACCCATCAGCGGATACAACGCCACCATCACCATATCAAACAAAAATGTGGAGGACATAGCAAAGGCAATATCCTTGTCATCGGCATCAATCACCGGCGCAATGGCTGCCACAGCAGAACCGCCGCAGATACCTGTACCGGCAGAGATCAGGTTGCTTAGCTTCCAGTTCAGGCCGAACAGCTTGCGGATAAAATAACCGCCGCCGAAGCACATAGCGAAGGTGAAGAGCATCACAAAGAAAGTCATCTTACCAACGGACATAATGGTGCTGACAGAAAGGGATGCACCCAAGAGGACGATAGCGGCTTTCAGAATCTTCTTGGATGTAAATTTCAGTGCCGGTTTCAGCCACGCCGGATGGAAAAAGCTGTTGATGATAGTTCCCATAAACAGGGCGATGATGGACGCGCCCAGCAGTCCTCCGGGGATTAGTTCCTCCAGGAAGACGGACACTCCTGCCACCGCAAAGCAGATTGCAACGCCCAGCAGAAACAGCAGCCGGTCTTTTGTTTTCGGATTCATAATGGCTCTCCTTTAAAATCCTTCTTTATTTTCAGTTATATTCTAACAAATCCTAATTAAAAATTGAATTCCTCTCTAATCTTTCCCGAGAATATTATATCGCACCCAATTGGTACTTGCAATAGCTAAGCTGTGGGGCTGTCGAAGTTCGATTAGCCTGACACTGAAATAATTTTGCAGCCCCGGCTGAGCCGAGGCTGCTTTTTGCCCATTCTTAATGGTGATGGTGGTGGTGACCTGTGTGGTGGGACTGCTCTACGTGGCAGTGTTCCTCGTGGCAATGCTCGCCGGGCTTCTCCAGCTCCAGCGTTGCGTGACCGATTCCGTGTTCCTGCAGCTCCTGCCGCAGCATATCCTTGATATGGTGGCTGTCTGCAGAGGTCACCACGTGCATCGTCGCATAATGGCTATGACCGTCCATACTCCAAACGTGGATATGGTGAATATCCTCCACACCCTCGATTTGGCACAGGTGTGCCTTTAGGTGTTCCAGCTCTACACCACTGGGAATTTTCTCCAGGAACAAACCCAGCACCTCTTTTAAGTGCCGCAACGCGCCAATGAGAATGAACACCGCCACTGCTATAGACAAAACCGCGTCCAGCAGCGCAATGTCCGTAAACCGCATAACGACAGCGCCCACAAGGACCACAAACCAGCCAAGCACGTCCTCCAGCATATGCAGATTCACCGCTTTCTGATTCAGCGAATCCCCCTCCCGGGTAAACCAGGCGGCGCACAGATTCACCGCCACACCCACTATGGCACAGACCAGCATGCCGTCGTAGTTTATCTCAACCGGCGAAATGATTCGGCAAATGGCGTTGTAAATCACCAGCACCGAGCCAAGTAGCAGAATCATCACGGTGATAAAGCTTCCCAGCACAGAGTAACGGGCATAGCCGTAGGTATACACCCCGTCCGGCTGTTTTTTACTCTTTCGTTCCAGAAACCACGCAATACCCACACTGGCCGCGTCGCCCAAATCGTGCACAGCATCGGACATAATGGCAACGCTGTTGGTAATCGCGCCCCCTACAAACTCAAACACAGAGAAAACCAGATTCAGCACAAAGGCAATGAGTATCTTCTTATCGCTTTTCATAAATCCGCTTCCTTTCCATATACACTTATTTATTATATCACGGGAATACACACCTTGCAATGGCCGCAGGAATCTTTTGCAAAAGGGTTTACTTTTCCGGTCAGTTTGCTATAATAAAAGAAAAAACGACATTTTTCGAGGTTTATTATGAAAGAGTTTTTTGGTTTTGGCGGATACTCCCGCCCTGCTGAAGGATTTTTGTCGTGGCAGCATTTGCTGTTTGTAGGCCTTTTACTTAGTACGATGACTGTGCTTGCCATCATTTTGGGCAAGAAAAACTGTTGCAGCACACCGGAGCGGAAGAACAATGTTTTGGTTGGTGCTGCGCTTTTAATTGACTCTCTGGAGTTATTTAAGATTGTCATTTTCTGTCTGCGCAGCGAAAGCGCAGAGCCGATTCTTTATAACCTGCCTCTGTTTTTGTGCAGCATTCAGCTGATTGCCATTCCCCTGGCCGCCTTTTCTAACGGCAGGACGAAGGAAGCGGCGCTGGATTTCGTGTGCATTTTCGGTGTTTTGGGCGCAGTGTTCGGCACCATTGGCGCCGGTCAGAACTACAACGCCTACCCCGTTTTATCCCTTGACAACGTAATGTCCGGACTGACCCATTCCATTTCCGGTTTTGCCTCGCTGTACATTATGTTTGCCAAAATGGCCGGTATGAAACGGGAGAATATGTGTATCTCCTACTGCATTTTGCTCGCCTTTTGCGTGATGGCCTATGTCGCCAATGTACTGCTCCCCTATAACTATATGTTCTTGATGGCCGGCGACGGAACACCCTACGATATTCTCTACAATCTGGTAAATGGCAACCGGGTGCTCTACCCCATTCTGGTGGTAGCGCTGTTCCTGCTCTACATTTCGCTGTTCTACTATCTGGTGTATCTGTCCCGCAAAAAAGCCGGCGCAAAAGAGAGTGTACCTGTAAAATGATATAACCACGCGGCGTTGCTGTTGCAGCGCCGCGTTCTAATTCCAATAAAAACATATAGACAAACAGAAAAAGTAGGAGTATAATAACTCCGCAGGGTTGATTACTCACCCCTATTCAAATTTGGAGCGTGAACAACTATGAAACTGATTATTAAAAACGACTATAACGAAATGAGTGCGTGGACTGCGCAGCACATTGCCAACGCCATCAACAACCACAAGGAAGCGCGCCCCTTCGTGCTGGGTCTTCCCACCGGCTCCTCCCCTCTGGGTACCTATAAGAAGCTCATCGAGATGAACAAGGCCGGTCTGGTAACCTTTAAAAACGTGGTAACCTTCAATATGGACGAGTATGTGGGTCTGCCCCGGGAGCACGATCAGAGCTACTGGTACTTTATGCACGACAATTTCTTCAACCACATTGACATTCCCGCAGAGAACATCAACATTCTCAATGGTATGGCTGAGGATTTGGAAGCCGAGTGTCAGCGCTACGAGGAGAAGATCGCTTCCTACGGCGGCATTGACCTGTTCCTGGGCGGCAGCGGTGTTGACGGCCACATCGCTTTTAACGAGCCTTTCACCTCTCTGGCCTCCCGCACCGGCGTCCGTGCGCTGACTGAGGATACACTGATTGTCAACTCCCGTTTCTTTGGGGGTGACCCCAACAAGGTGCCCAAGACCGCTCTGTCTGTTGGTGTCGGCACTGTGTGCGACTCCAAGCAGGTCCTGCTGGTCATCAACGGCCACAGCAAGGCCCGCGCCCTGCGTCACTGCGTGGAAGGCGGTGTAAGCCATGCCTGGACCATCAGCGCCCTGCAGCTGCACCCCGACGGAATCATCGCCTGCGACGAAGCCGCCTGCGGTGAACTGAAGGTAGATACCTACAAGTACTTTAAGGAAATCTACAAAGACGAAATCTAAAACACTAAGACCCGATGCTTTCGCATCGGGTCTTAATACTTATTGATTCAGCATCTTATAGAAGTAGCCGCCTTCCTTTTGGGCAAGCTCGTTGTAAGTACCCTCTTCCACAATCTGTCCGTGGCTGAAGACCAGAATCCGGTCCACATTCTTGATGGTAGACAGGCGGTGTGCCACCACAATAACCGTGTGCGTTTTCATAAGGGATTCCATAGCGCTCTGCACAGCCCTCTCAGAAACGTTGTCCAGTGCCGAGGTAGCCTCATCAAATATCAGGATTTTCGGGTCACCCAAAACCGCACGGGCGATGCCAACCCGCTGCCGCTGACCGCCGGAGAGCTCCCGCGCGCCGTCACCAACCACGGTATCCCAGCCGTTCTCCAGAGAATCCTTGAACTCGTTCATCTGCGCCATATCAATCGCCCGCAGAATCTCCGCATCGGTGGCTGTGGGGCAGGCAAGCTTGATATTGTCCCAAACCGTTCCGTGGAAGATGGTTGTGCTCTGGGGCACAACGCCAAAGGCGGTACGCAGTTTCTGGACAGGATAATCCTTTACATCATTGCCAAACACCCGCACACTGCCGTCCTGAACATCGTACAAGCGCAGAAGAAGCTTTGTAAAGGTACTTTTACCGCTGCCGCTTTCTCCCACCAGCGCCACGCTCTCACCCGGACGCAGTCGACAGTTAAAGCCTTCAAAGATTTTCATATCGTCGTAGGCAAATGTCACATCAGAGAACTCTACGCAGCTGAAGTGCTTCCGTTCCATCATTTCATAGGACTTTGTCACATCCTTGGAAAATTCCTGCGGAATATCGGGAACATCAATTTCCTTGTCAATAATTCGGGAGATGGCATCCATACCGGATTGGGCGCTGGTTTTGGTGAGTCCCAGTGTCAGCCACGCAGTGAGTGTGCCCAAAATAGAGGTCATACTGGATAAAAAGGCATACAGCACACCGGTTGTAGAGCCGCGGTAAATGCAGGACACCGCACCAACCATATACAGCACCGCAATACCGACATACTGAGCCATTTCCATTTTGACCGATTCCATATGGTTGGCAAGCGTGACCCTTATCATCGTTTCCTGAACATTTTTTAAGGACGAATCATATTTCGTTTGAAAGCTGTCTTCAACGCCGTACATCTTCACAGCTTCCATACCGCCCAGGGTATCTACCAGAAAATGATTTGCCATCTTCTCCGCCTGAATCTGCTCGGTGGAAACCCTCCTGATCTTTTTGCGGGCAAAGAAGTTTAACAGCGCCATACAAAAGGCTGTAAGCAGTAACACCAGCGTCATAACCCAGTCGAAGCTGAACAATGCCACCAAAGAGATAACCATTGCCACTACCTGATGGGGTACGTGCAAAATAAGGTTATTTAAATACGCGCGTATATTGGAAATAGGTGTTCCGTTCAGGCAATTGTGAAGCTCACCTACCGATACTTCGGAGTGAAAGCGCAGACCCATATGCTCCACGTGGTCAAAAACCCGGGACTTCAAATCCCGTATAGCGCCCTCTACACTGTTTAACAAGAGACGATAGCCGCTGCGGTAAGTCCAAAGGCGAAAAACGCCCATCAGCAGGTACACCACACACATAAACAGCACCAGACGCAGCTTCTCGTTGTTATTAAGGGCGTCATTGGTAATGCCCTTATCCACAATGTGCTTGATGATCAGCGGCTGTAGGGCAACACATACACCTGCAAAGGCAGAACAAATCATAGCAATCATAAGAGAAAACTTATACTGCTTTAGATACTTCCACATTGTGGGAATCACTTTTCTCTGCTTTTTCATTTTGCACCCTCCTGTGTTTCCAAAGGCCTATTAAGGTAACATTTACCTTGGTGTGCTTGCCTTTATTATAACACCGGTTACCCCAAAAGCAACCCATAAATCTCCGTCAGAATCTACAAAAAATGCTCTGCAATTTGTGAAGATTGACAGCATTTGTGTTTGGTGCGCCAGGCGGGACTTGCATTACATAGTCCCATTGCAAAAACAGGTTTATTTCGTTTCACAGTCCTACGGACTGCACTCCGAAATAAACGGACTTTCCCACGGGCTAAAAATTGCTCGCCCGCTCTCAATTTTTACACCAGTGTACGCACTGGTGCCGCCCTTTCAAGTCCCTTCCCTAACAAAAAAAGAGGACATCCATAAGGATGTCCTCTTTTTTTGGTGCGCGAGGCGGGACTTGATTTGCATCTTCGCTTTGCGAAGATAAAGGTACCGCTCGGTCAAGCCCTCGCGGGCAACGCTCGTCCGCGTTGCATTTAAATGGGTTCAAGTCCCGCTATTTTTACAACAGAAAAGAAAAAAGCCGTCTCTCCTGAGACGACTTTTTCTTTTCTGGTGCGCGAGGCGGGACTTGAACCCGCACGTCCGCAGTGAACACTAGAACCTGAATCTAGCGAGTCTACCAATTCCACCACTCGCGCATATCACGCCCGACGTTTGCCTGACGCTTGGTTATAATACCACGGAGAAACCGATTTGTCAACAGCTTTTCGCAAATTGCGTAAATAATTTTTCATTACAGACCACAAACGCCTTGAGCAGAAAAGAATCCTCTGTGTATCCAGAGACACACAGAGGATTTATCCGTTAAATCATTGCATAGCGCGCTTTCAAAATCTGCTCACAGGCCTGCAGGTCTTCCGGTGTATTAATACCTCTTAAGTCATCACCGGACTTGTTGAAGTAGGTTTCTACCTTCATACCCTGTCGCACCATCAGCTCAGGCACTTCCGTCAGGTAGTACTCATTCTGAACGTTGGCACAGCCAATCTGGGGCAGCACCTGAAACAGGGATTTGCTGTTAAACACCAGAACACCGGAAAACAGTTCCCGAATCTGCGCCTGCTCCGGTGTACAGTCCTTGCCCTCCACAATCGCTTCAAAGCCACCCTGCTCGTTGCGGACGATACGCGCCCACATCTTAAGCTCAGGATTTTCTGCGGTCATCAGGGTGCAGTCAGCACCACTCTTTATATGCTGGCGGCACATTTTCAGCATCTCCTCCTTGTGAAACAGAGGCATATCGCCAAAGGTAACCAGCACGCTGCCTTCATAGCCCTCAAATGCCGGGGCGCACTCCATAACCGCGTGACCGGTACCCAGCTGCTGCTTCTGCTCTACATAATGGTATGGCGTACCGAAATAGTCGATAACCTGCTCCTTGCCATAGCCCACCACAATGTAGGTTTCCTCTGCCGGCACGAAATCGATATTTTCCAAAGCGACCTCCAGCATAGGTCTTCCGTCTACCCGGAACATCGCCTTGGGCAAATCACCGCTGATTGCCTTCAAACGGTTGCCTTTGCCTGCGGCAGGAACTATAGCCCTAATATTATCCATAAAATTTCTCCAAACTTTTACCCAATATAATCAAGCTTCCAGACCTAATTCGGTATAAATCTTCTGCAAAATATCCTTAATTTTCGGCAGCTTCTTTTCCATATCCTCAACCAGCTTCAGCTGTGTGCGCGCTCTGTCGAGGTTTTGACCGGGATAGTATATGTTGTAATAGGTGTCGCCGTTAATGTGGTCCATCAGGAAACGGATACCGTCCTCCGATGTTATAATCAGTGCGGCATAGGGAAGCAGCTCCAGTTCCTTCTTTGTTAGGATGTCACCGCAGGCTTCCAGATAGCCTCTTGCATACTTTTCGTAGAGATTTAAATCGCAGGAGACCTTAGACAAATCCTTCTCATCATCGGTCGCGGTATTGGCGCCGATGCGGATACTATCACCGAAGTCATACAGGGGCGACGATGGCATTACCGTATCCAAGTCAATGATGGCAACCGGCAAATGGGTATCGGAATCAAAGAGAATGTTATTCAGATTGCAGTCATTGTGGCAAATTCGGGTGGGAATCTCGCCGGACTCCAGTGCCTGACTAATCATTCCGTATCTATCCGCGCGGGCGCGGACAAACGCAATTTCCGGCTCGACCTGACTTACCCGTCCCTTAGGGTCGGCTGCAATTGCTTTCTCCAGATCCTGATAGCGGCTGAAGGTGTTGTGGAAGTTGGGAATAACCTCCTTAACCTTTTCAATATCCACATCGGACATCTCACGCATAAATTTGCCGAAAGCACTGCCTGCGTGGTAGAAGGTCTCGGGGCTGTCGGGAATATCCAGCGAGTACACGTTGTCAAAGTACGTCACCATACGCCAGCAACCGGAATCATCCCGCAGATAGGGTTTCCCGTCAGTTGTGGTGCGCAGGTGGTGCACCGAACCCCGGCGATGATGGCCGGGCAGATCCAACCTTCCGTACAGATGCTCTGTGGTCAGTTTAAAATTGTCCATCAGCGCGTCCACATCAGGAAACACGTTGGTATTGATACGCTGCAGGGTGTACTTGTGTACGTGACCCCGCTCGGACAGGGTTTCCACATAATAAGTACGGTTAATATAACCCTTATTAATCTGGGAAATCTGAGTCACGGCTCCGTGTATAGCGAAGTGGTTGATAATATTCTGAAGCTCGTTGATAGGAGAGGCAACTGCCACCTCGCGCTGGAAGCCAAGTGACAAAACAGCACCGGGCTTTTTAGAATTGAAATCTACCAACGCAAGCATACTCAGCATACGGCGCAGGAGTCTCCCAATGGGTGTATTCCTTGTGGCGCGCACATATAAATGATAGTAGACAAACCGCACAGCAACACAGCTTATTACGTACACCGCTGAAAACGCCAGCCAGGAAATTGCCGGAAGGTTACCAAGCTCTGAGTATTTACCCAGCAAAATACCTGCAGGTACGAACAAAGCCGAAGCAATTACCGTTGCCTGCAACTCTCTGGAAAAAGCCTGGGGTGCGCCAAGACGCCAGATTTGCCTATAGGAAGCTCTCAGCAAGCGCAAAACAAAATATATCACGCAGCCGATAACCAAATACACCACAGAGGATTCTATGGCAATGGGACTACTCACAGAAGGCTGCAAAACAAAGATAATCCACCAGCAGGCAATAAAAATCAGTGTATCGTAGATTACCATCATCCACCGGATGGAATCGCGCTGCATTGTTTTCATTTTTGTTGGAGTCATCTCCTGTACGGGCACGCCCTCACCTCCTGATCTGATTTATTTCGTCGGTATTGAGCTGCCATTTTAGTCCAAAGGCTTCATCGTGGGGAATAAAATGACCTCTCGAATGGTATCATTTCCCGTCAGGAGCATCACGCACCGGTCGATACCGATGCCCATACCGCCCGTGGGAGGCATACCGTATTCCATCGCTGTGAGGAAATCCTCGTCCAGCATCTCTGTTTCGTCGTCGCCACGCTCCCGCTGCTCAACCTGCTTCATAAAGCGGCCTCTCTGGTCGATGGGGTCGTTGAGCTCGGAGTAGGCATTGGCAAGCTCCGAGTGGCAAATGAACAGTTCAAACCGCTCGGTCAGTCTCTGGTCCAGCGGGCTGCGCTTGGTAAGGGGACTGACCTCCACGGGGTACATTGTGATAAATGTAGGCTGAATCAAATGGTCTTCAACTCTCTGGTCGAAGCAGGCATACAGGGCGTTGCCCCAGGTTTTTTCTGCTGCATCGGCAAGCTCCACGCCCTTTGCCTTGGCGGCAGCCACAGCCTCGGCATCGTCGGAAATTGCGCCAAAGTCAATTCCCACATATTCCTTAACCGCTTCCACCATAGTCATACGACGCCAGCCGGGGGTCAGGTCGATGTGTTCGCCCATCCACTCCACCTGGTAGGTGCCCAGGATTTCCTTGGCAGCGCCAGAAATGATACCCTCAGCAATATCCATCATATCGTGGAAGTCCGCATACGCCTGGTACAGCTCCACGGTGGTGAACTCCGGATTGTGCTTGGGGTCCATACCCTCGTTGCGGAAGATACGGCCAATCTCATACACCCGGTCCATACCGCCGATAATCAGCCGCTTCAGAGGCAGCTCGGTGGCAATTCGCATATACATATTAATGTCCAGCGTGTTATGGTGGGTAATGAAAGGACGGGCAGAGGCGCCGCCTGCGATGGTGTTCAGCACAGGGGTCTCTACCTCGATATAGTTCATATTGTCCAGGAAATTGCGCATAAACTTGATGAACTTAGAGCGCACTACGAAGTTCTGCTTCACCTCGGGGTTTACCATCAAATCCACATAGCGCTGACGGAAGCGCATTTCCTTATCGGTCAGACCGTGGTACTTCTCCGGCAAGGGCAGCAGAGATTTGCTCAGCAAGGTGACAACCTTTGCCCGCACAGAAATTTCCTCGGTCTTGGTCTTAAAGACCACGCCCTCAACGCCTACGATGTCGCCGATGTCGTACTTTTTGAAGCGGGCATACTCCTCTTCACCCAGCTCGTCAATCTTCACGAACAGCTGGATGCGACCGGTGGCGTCCTGCAAGTCGCAGAACATCACCTTACCCTGACCCCGCTTGCTCATCAGTCGGCCGGCAACACGGACAGACTTATTCTCATAGCCTTCGTAATCTGCTTTAATCGCGGCAGAGTCGGCATTGAAGTCAAACTTTGTCTGCACAAAGGGGTCGCGGCCCTCGGCCTGCAGCGCCGCCAGCTTCTCCCGGCGAATCTGGGCCTGCTCAGATACAGGCAGCTCTGCCTGCGGTTCAAACTTTGCCATTGTTTAACCCTCGCGTGAGATTTCCAGCACCTTCATAGAATAGGAGCCGGAGGGTGCGTTCACGGTAACCTTATCACCAACACCCTTGCCTACGATGGCGCGGCCAAAGGGAGAATCGTCAGAGAGCTTAT
>JAZTWB010000034.1:0-24876 GCA_045635645.1 Faecousia sp.
ATCATCGGCTACAGCCCCTGCGAGATGCACTCCATCAAGGGCGGCATGGCCAACTGCCAGGCTGAGATGAAGAAGGCTGTCGAGTGCGGCTACTGGAACCTGTTCCGCTTCAACCCCGCCGCTGAGGCCGGCAAGAAGTTCACTCTGGATTCCAAGGCTCCCGCCGGCGGTTATCAGGAGTTCCTGATGAACGAGGCCCGCTACAGCCGTCTGACCCGTGAGTTCCCCGAGCGTGCAACCGATCTGTTCGCTAAGAACGAGGCTGCTGCTAAGGAGCGCTACGAGCACCTGCTGAAGCTGGTTGAGATGTACAAGGACTAATCCAAAACATCACCCGCCCCTGTTTAAGCAGGGGCGGGTCTCTTTAGCCTGAACGATATAATCCGAACCCGTTTTTGAAACACTGAGCCGCCCCGATGCTGCGTTGCCGCTTTTTGAAGGGCGACAAGCCCATCTACAAAGTGGCGCCTTGCCTCAGAACGGCTCAGTGTTTCAAAAATCTGCGACCCAGGGGGGGATGGATGATTGATTCAGGCGATGTTTTAAGAAGCAGATGGGCCGACGCCCATCAATGAATAAAAGGAAGCCTGAACCGACCAGACGCACCCTTGGGCGGGTTCGGATTATATCGTTCAGGCTAAGGAGGATTTATGCTCTGTACTGTGACAGATATCCGCGGAGATTACGCCTATGTAAGGTATGATGAGACCGGCGTTGTTTCTGAGGTCGCGATTGCGCTGCTGCCCTTTGGCGTGGATGTAGGCGACCGGCTTAAATTCGAGAACTACGAGTTTACAGTAATATAAAAGGCGATGGTTTCCCATCGCCTTTCTTTTATTCTTTTGTTTGTTTTTCTTTTTTCAGGCTTCTCTTCAATAACTGCTTCTTCTTATTTTGTTCCCGCTTTTCCTTAAACTTGGAACGCAGAATCGGTGGCTGAGGCTGCAGCTTTTCCGCAGATACCGGAGAATCTAACAGCTTTCGATTGGTCAGTTCCCGAATCAAGGTGTAGAGAACGGACACTACGGGAATCATCAGGAACATTCCGATGATACCCATCAGTTCACCGCCGACAGCAACTGCCACCAGCACCCACATACCGGAAAGGCCGACAGAGGTGCCCACCACACGGGGGTAAATCATGTTGTTCTCAATCTGCTGAATCACGATGAACATAACCACAAACCAAACTGCAAGCATCGGATCCTGCACAAGAATCAAAAATCCGCCAAGCACGCAACCCGTCCAGGCACCCACAATGGGAATAAATGCTGTGACCGCAATCACCACGCTAATCAGCGGAATGTAGGGCATCCGGAAAATCGCCATACACACCGCAAACATTGCGCCCAGAATACAAACCTCCACACACTGGCCGGAGAGGAAGTTAGAGAAGGTGGAATTGGTCAGCCGCAGGATACCCACTACCCGGTCGGCAGTCTTCTCTTTTGCAAATGCATACAGGAGTTTTCTTCCCTGTCGCGCCAAAATCTCTTTTTGGAACAGACAGTAAATACAGAACACAACAGCAATCACCGCATTGAATACGCCCGTAAAAATACTGCCAATGGCTGCAACAGCGCCGCTCAGAACGGCGGAAACACTATTGCCGAATACACCAAGCGCCTTTTCTACCAGAGATGCCCACTTGATATTTTCAAAGTCGGTATTGGCGTTCAGCCACTCCATAAGTTCCGGATTCTCGCCGAGAAAATTCATTACATATTCTTCAGCATCGATAAGAAAACGATACATTGCAGGAATCAGAGAATTGACCGTTTTTGCAATCTGGGGAATCAGCAGCCAGAACACCAACGCAATTACCAAAAGCAGCGCAATAAACGTCAAAACTACGGCGAGAATGCGCTTTAGGTTGTTATTGGATACCTTCTTCAGTAAGCTTGTTTCCATAGCGCGCATAGGCACATTCAGAATAAAGGCAAGCACACCGCCAAACACAAACGGTGCCAAAATACCAGAAACAACATCAAAGAAGCTTCTCACCCGTTCTGTTTCATGAAGCAGCCAATACAAAATAATACAACCGGCCACCCCGAGAAAAATACGGCGCAGTGTTTTCTTATTGATTTCCAACACAGTCATCTCCCCTTTCGTATCGGAGTCTTTCTTACATTTTATCCTTTTCTTTGTGCGGTGTCAAGCAGGTATAATCGCCTTTTTCCCGTCATAAGGTTTTCTTGGCAGGACACAGCTGGGAGGGAATATTATGGCAGAAACAATCGAGGAAAGGGCCTGCGAACTGGCTGTTTACATTATTGAAACCGGCGCAACCGTCCGGACCGCTGCCCAACATTTCGGTATCTCCAAATCCACTGTACATAAGGATCTTTCCCAAAGACTTCCCCAATATAACAAACGGCTTTACAGGCAGGTACGGCAAGTTCTGGATGTAAACAAAGCACAGCGTCACATCCGGGGCGGTTTGGCTACCCGCAAAAAATACCAGCTTCAAAAAAGCGAATAACAAAACGACCCGTCCTATGGACGGGTCGTTCAATATACCTGTGGAAATTTCAAAGTTTTTGTTGTATAATGCACTTGAGGAAGTGACATTATGTTTAACATTACCCTGATTACCGTTGGAAAACTGAAGGAAAAATTCTACCTGTCCGCTGCAGCGGAATACGAAAAGCGGATAAAAGGCTACTGCCAGTTTCAGCTGATCGAACTGCCGGAGGTGCGTCTGCCAGACGACCCCTCCCCTGCCGAAATCGCTGCCGCCCTGGAAAAAGAGGCGGATGCAATCGCTGCCAAAATCCCCAAGAGCGCCTGGTTCTGCACGCTCACACCCGAGGGCAAGCTCTTGTCCTCTGAGGCACTTGCGGACAAATTAAAGGACGTAAAGCTCTCTGGGAAAAGCAGTGCCTGTTTTCTCATCGGCTCGTCCTTTGGTATGGCACCGAGACTCAAGGAAATGGCGGATTTCAAGCTGTCTATGAGTCCTATGACCTTCCCCCACCATTTAGCGCGGGTTATGGTCCTGGAGCAGTTATACAGGGCTGAAGCCATTCAAGCGGGCAGCAAATACCACAAATAGCTGCTAAAACTCACCGCTAAAATACATCACCGCAGACAAGGCGCACAGCGGCGCGGTCTCACAACGCAGAATGCGGCTGCCTAACGTGCAGATGTGCATACCCATATTCTTTGCCAACTCAACCTCCCGCTCCTCCAGACCCCCCTCCGGGCCGGTCAGCAGGCTGATTGTGGAGAATTCTGATTCTTCCAGCGCCATACGCAGGGTGGTCGCCCGCTCATTTTCGTAAAACAGAATGGCCTTATCTGCCTTTGTTGCCCGTTCCAGCGCAGCGTTGTAGCTGTCAAGGACCAGCACCCGGGGAATCCGTCCCCTGCCGGATTGCTCAGCAGCAGAAGCGGCAATCTTCTGCCAGCGCTCCAATTTCTTGCTGAGACTCTTTTCGTCCGGACGGGAGACGCAGCGGCTGCTTGGGAACGCCACAATCTCATAGGCGCCCAGCTCGGTTGCCTTTTGGATGACGTGTTCCAGCTTATCGCCCTTGGCAAACGCCATATAAACACTGACCTGCACGCGCGCCTCGGATGCGGCTGTCTGGGTACTATCCACCACTAAGCTAACCTGCCCCTGGCTCATATCACTGATGGTACACAGATGCTCGTTACCCTCGCCGTCACAAACCAGCACCTTATCGCCGCATTTCAGCCGCAGCACCTTGGCATGATTGGCATTGTCACCGGTCAAAACAAGGAAGTTTGACCGGAATGCATCGGGCGTTACAAAAAAACGTGTCATAGCGCGCTCCTTCTGCAAAATTCTTAACTGGAGTATAGCACACTTTTTTCCCAAAAACAACCTCAAGTCTTGTATTTATATATATTGACAAATCCGCAAGAACGGGTTATAATACTCAAGCACTTGCGAGAGTGTTGGAATGGTAGACAAGCACGTTTGAGGTGCGTGTGGTTACGCCGTGTGGGTTCGAGTCCCATCTCTCGCACCAAAAAAGCCAAGAGAGCTTCTGCTCTCTTGGCTTTTTTCTTTGAATGTGGGACTCGAACCCATAGCAGTGGAACTGTCCGGTGGACAGTTCCTGCCACCAGTGCAAACACTGGTGGCTACATCTATTTTTGCCAACGGCAAAAATGCATATCGAGTCCCCTCTCTCGCACGAATAAAGCCGAAAGAACGCTTGCTCTTTCGGCTTTCCTTATTCCTTCTCTTCCGTTTCAGGCGGCTTAAACCCGCGGGTATAGCGCAGAACGCGCGCCGGATTACCGGCAACCACCGCTCCGGGAGGTACGTCCTTCGTAACCACCGAGCCGGCGCCCACCACAGCATATTGACCAACTTCCACACCGGGCAGAAACGTAGACCGGGCGCCTATGTACGCATGATGACGGAACACCGTGGGCTTTCCTATCGACTTGCTGGGCCCGTGGGCAATAATGGTCACGCCGAAGGACATGCTCACATTGTCCTCAATAATCACACGTTCGGGAAACAAATCCTCCAGAATGCCGCCCATACCGATAAAGCAGCTCTTTCCAACGCTGATACCGCTCAAGCGGTAGAGCATATTCCGGAAAAGACTGTTAATGTGGGGCAGGCTCGCCGCCTCCCGGGACAGCCAACTGCGAATCCACTGGGCGCTGTAAACACGAGTCTTGTTTTTCCCTTTAAAGCACAAGCCTGCAAGGTAAAATCCTACAAAGCCGGCCAGCTTAAATGCGCCCCACAGGAGCAACCCAATAGGATACAGCACCAGCGCCACGGGAAACAGTACGATTACAAACAGCGCTGTAACAATTCGCTGCACGGGCGAAAATTGGGGAGTCACCTGAAAATTCTTCGGGTCAATATTGGGGTTTTTGGGATTCTGCCAAGGCATTCGCATTGTCATCACCTACTATGCTTTTTTGAAACATTATAACAAAGCAATGTACAGATTGCAACCATATCAAGAATTAAAGATAGCTTTTTCGCAATCGGTATGATATACTGAAACATCATAAGAAAAGAGGGATATTATGGAGCTTGTAAACGGACGCCCGGAGATTCTTTCCGGCAGAATGGATAAAGAAATCCGTGTCTATGATTTTTTAGACAATCTGGGACTTACCTATCAGCGAGTTGACCACGCGCCTGCTATGACTATGGAAGCCTGCGCGGAAATCGACAAGGTGCTTGCCGCCACCACCTGCAAGAATCTTCTTTTGTGCAACCGGCAAAAGACGGACTTTTATCTGCTTCTAATGGAGGGAGACAAAGTGTTTCAGACCAAGGAATTGTCTGCCCAGCTGGGCGTTTCCCGTCTGTCCTTTGCCTCTGCCGAGGCGATGGAGGAATTTTTGGACATCACTCCCGGCTCGCTGAGTGTGATGGGGCTGATGAATGATAAGGACTTCCGTGTCAGACTGGTAATTGACAAGCCTGTTCTGGAGGGAGAATATATCGGTTTCCACCCCTGCATCAACACCTCCAGCCTGCGGGTAAAAACCGCAGATTTGGTAGATAAAATCATCCCCGCTATGAAGCACAAACCCACAATCGTAAATCTGCCGTAAAAAACACGGTGCCATTGGCACCGTGTTTTCATTCTTTAATAGCATCTGTAATCGCAGAAGCGTCCTGCAATACCAGATGGGGCTTGTCCACAGAATTTGCTAAAATTTCCTCTGTGGTCTCTCCGCTGAGCACCAGAATCCCCGTAATACCCGCATTGAGACCGGACTTAATGTCCGTGTAAATCCGGTCGCCAACCATAGCGGTTTCCCCCTGGGAGTAGCCGTAGCGTTCCATAGCAAGGCGGGGCATCAAGGGGCTTGGCTTGCCAATGACCACAGGGCGTTTTCCCGTTGCGTTGTAAATCATATCGCACACACTTCCGCAATCCGGCACACTGCCAAACTCCGTGGGACAGACGTAATCCGGGTTTGTGGCAATATAGGGAATATCCTGTCTTGTCAACAGGAGCCTGCTCACATCCTCCAGTTTTTGAAAGGTCAGCTCCGTATCAAATCCCATAACGATGCAGTCCACCTCGTCAAGCACTTCCGTCACTGTAAAACCCTCCCGCTGCAGTTCCTTTTTCAGCGACTGGGTGCCACAGACATACAGTCTGTAGTTGGGATAATTCTGCTTTAAATAGTAGGCGGTCGCTTGCGAAGAAGTAATGAAGTCCTCCCGAGCGGCGACAATTCCCAACTTCTCCAGTTTTTTAATGTAGTCCTCCACGCTCTTGGAGGAGTTGTTGGTCATAAACAGGTAGCGCCTGCCGGTTGCTTTTATGGTCTCTAAAAGCGCCGGGGTAAAATCGTACAGCCGGTCACCTAAGTACAGCGTACCGTCCATATCGAACAGAAACAGATTAATACGCCGCAGCAACGATTCTTGATTCATATTTTTCTCCTTATAGCAGCCGGCACAGCTCCTCCAGCACGCCCAAATCCCACGCAAGACGGGACAGCACATACTTATCCCGGATATCCTTCGTGGCCTTGAAGGTCAGCTTTATCGCTTCGCCCTCTGCGCTGAAATTACTCAAATCCGCGGAAATGCCTATGGTTTCCAGTATCTTTTCAAGCTCATCAGCGGCAGGAAGCTCTTCATCCAGAATTCGCAAAATGACCTCCCAGTTTTCCGCAATGCGGGCAAACCGTGCCGGGTGGGTGGATTTGTCGTACTTTTGCTCCTTTTCCTCCTGGGCAATCATCGTCTGGGCGC
This sequence comes from Faecousia sp., assembly GCA_045635645.1. Lineage (GTDB taxonomy): Bacteria > Bacillota > Clostridia > Oscillospirales > Oscillospiraceae > Faecousia. The sequence continues at coordinate 6,725 of JAZTWB010000034.1, forward strand.
TTTTGCCCAGAAATGTCCGCAATTCCGTCTTCCAAGCCTCGTAGGAAAAGCCGTCCACATAGGCCTTAGCCTTGTCTGCATCGGGCGTTATTTTTCTGAGTGCATCGTACAGCTTTGCCGCCAACAGTGTGCCTACGGCACACTGGATTCCGTGTAGGTCCGTTTTCGTACCAAACTCCAGCGTGCGCATATCCCACACGTGGGAAATATAGTGTTCGACGCCGGAAGCCGGCCGGGATACACCCGCATAGGCCATAGAAATTCCACCCAGCACCAGTCCGTTAAACACCGCATCCACTGCCCTCTCGTCCCGCTTCAACAGACCGGCAGCATTATCAACACACTTTTTCACAGCCTTGCGAATCAGCTGTGCAACCTTTTCGCAGTAGTATTCGCCGGTAATCAAGTGGGCAATCCGCCACTCGGCAATGCTCACATACTTTGCCAGCATATCGCCAAGACCTGCCTTCAGCAGATGCACCGGCGCATTCTTTAGAATATCGGTATCACCGATAATGACGCTTGCGCATTTGCAGGGCACAGACACCTTCAGGTTGTCCACTGTCATAGATGCGGAATCGGAGGCATAGCCGTCCATAGAGGGGGCTGTGGCTACTACGATGTACTTCCTTCCGGAGATTTGGCTGAGGATTTTTCCCAGGTCGTTGATGACGCCCGAGCCAACACCAACAATCAAATCACAGCTATGGTCAAAGTGCAAAACGGCTGCGCCGACAGCGTTATCATCCGGCTTCAAATGGTCACCGAAAAACACGTACTTACTGTAGGAAATACCGCAGCTTTCCAGCAGGCTGCAAACCCGCTCCCCGGCAGCGGCAAAGGTATTGGTATCCGCCAGAATAAACGGCTTTTTTGCACCGTATTTTTTGACAAACTCCGGTAGTTTTTCCAGCGCGCCTTTCCCTGTCACCACGGCGTCCACTGACGATGTATGGACTCTGCCGCAGCTGCAACGCTCCGGGCCAAAATGCTGCTCCATTGGTGTCTCCTCCGATTGACTTATTGGTTTTCGTGTGCTATCATTGTACTGTTTTGACAATCAAAAGTCAAACACCAAAATATTGCTCTGGACTATACTGATAACAGAGCTTTTCAGAGAGAAGGTATGCATATGTCTTCCCGCAGTATCCGCCTGTCCAAACAGCGGGATGTGGATATGACGCACGGTAATATTACCGGACATATTATTCGGTTTGCCATTCCGCTGCTGCTCGGCAATCTGTTCCAGCAGCTTTACAACACGGTTGATACCTGGGTTGTCGGCAATTACGTCAGCAACGAGGCGTTCTCCGCCGTGGGTGCGGTTGCCCCCATTGTAAATATGCTGATAGGCTCCTTTATGGGACTTGCCTCCGGTGCCGGTGTTGTCATCAGCCAGTATTACGGCGCAGGACAAAATGACAAGGTACATAACTCCGTACATTCCGCCATTACCATGACGCTGATTCTCAGTGTATTTTTCACCGTGGTGGGTGTATTCCTTACACCTTATATGCTGGGCTTTATGGACCTGCACGAAAATGCCGTGGCAGATGCCACCACCTATCTGGTCATCTACTCCTCCGGCATTATCGCTCCGATGTTTTACAATATGGGTGCAGGCATTTTGCGGGCAATCGGCGATTCCCGCCGTCCCTTCTACTTCCTTGTGGTGTGCGCCCTGCTGAACACCGTACTGGACCTTCTGTTTGTGCTGGTGCTTAAGATGGGCGTGGAAGGCGTTGCCCTGGCAACGGTCCTGTCCCAGGCTGTTTCCGCTGTGCTTGTTATCATCACTTTGCTGAGAACAAACAGCTGTGTCAAGCTCCGGATATCCAAGCTTCGTCTGCACTGGTCCATTATGAAAAAGATCCTCCTTGTGGGCATTCCTGCGGCGCTGCAGCTGGCTGTCACAGCATTTTCCAATGTGTTTGTCCAGTCCTATATCAATCACTTTGATATAAACGCCCCATCCCCAGACTATATGTCCGGCTGGACCGCCTACCTGAAAATCGACCAGCTGCTGTTTTTGCCTATGCAGTCCATAGGCTTGGCGGCTACCACCTTTGTAGGACAGAACCTGGGCAAAAACCAAACAGTCCGGGCGCGACAGGGTGTCACCCGTTCGGTGATTATTTCCCTATCCGCAACGGCGATTATGATGATTCCCGTAATGGTCTTTGCGCCGCAGATTGTGGCATTTCTCAACAGCAAGGAAGAGGTTGTTGCCCACGGAACACTGTTCCTGCGGGTACTGACCCCCTTCTATCTGCTTTGCTGCTTTAATCAGATTTATGCCTGCGCTCTGCGGGGTGCGGGAAACAGCCGGGCACCGATGTTCTTGATGCTGTCCTCCTTTGTGCTGTTTCGGCAGGTGTATCTGTTCTGTATGGCAAGGATTTGCAACGAGGTTATTCCCATTGCGCTCAGCTATCCCGCCGGCTGGCTGCTGTGCAGCATACTCACCGCAATTTACTACCACAAGGTCTCCCTTGAGAAAAACCGTCTGGTTGACGACAATGTATAAAAAACGAGGCGTACTTAAGTACGCCTCGTTTTTTATACTTTTTCTACTGCTTCCAGTACGTCTGCCATAGCGTCAGTGTTTACCGATTCCATATTGCCGCTGTCGTAGCTTTCTGCCACCTTGGGGTCGATGGGAAGCCTTGCCAGTACGGGAATACCAAATTCTGCTGCAACGGCGTCCAGCTTGCTCTCGCCGAACACATTGATGCGCTTACCGCAGTCGGGACATTCCAGATAGGAATAGTTTTCTACAAAACCCAGCACGGGAATGTGCATCATATTTGCCATCTTCACGGCCTTTGCGACAATCATAGACACCAAATCCTGGGGGCTGGTGACAATCACGATACCGTCCACCGGCAGGCTTTGGAACACCGTCAGAGGCACGTCGCCCGTTCCGGGAGGCATATCCACAAACAGATAATCCACATCCTCCCAAATGACATCCGTCCAGAACTGCTTGACCGCACCCGCAATCACAGGTCCCCGCCACACCACCGGTGCGGAGGCATCGTCCAGCAGCAGATTGATGGACATCACCTGAATACCGGTCTTGCTGAGGGCGGGATACAAACCGTCCTCATTTGCTCCCTGGCACTCGGTAACACCAAAGGCAGTGGGTGCTGACGGACCGGTGATGTCCGCATCCAGCACACCGACCCGCTTGCCCTTCTTAGACATAGCAACCGCCAGCATAGAGGTGACCGTGGATTTACCTACGCCGCCTTTGCCGGAGACCACCGCAATCACCTTTTTGATAGAAGATTTGGGATTGGGTTGGACACGCAAACTCTCTTTCTTCCGGTCACCGCAGTCGGAACTGCTGCAGGAAGAACAATTTCCGTTACAAGAACTCATTTTGAATGCTCCTTTGATAATTTCTTTGCCTATTATAAGTCGGAAGACACTGTGTGTCAACCTGTTTGGGCGCTCTCCCACTGCTCCATAAGCTCCAACAGGACTGTCTCCTGCTCCTCTTTTTCTGCAAGCAGTCGGGTCAGCTCCTGATAGTCCGCAGCAGCAGCCTCTATGGCTGCATCCAACTGTGCAAGCTCGTTTTCCAGCTTTTCGATTTCCCGTTCCAGACGGCGTATCAGCTTGTCATTTTCCTTTGTGCCGCCCTTGGGTTTTTCCTTTTTGGGTTTTGGGGTGGAAACAGTCTGGGGCTTTGCTGCAGACTCGTGTTCTATAATGGAACGGTACTTTTTATAGCCGCACTTAAAGTCCCGAATTTGCCCGTCCTCCAAAAGCCAGATTCGCTCAGCAAACTTTTCAATAAAATACCGGTCGTGGGAGACGAACAGCAGTACACCGTCAAATTCTTCGATGGCCGCCTCCACCCATTCCCGGGACGCAATGTCCAAGTGGTTGGTAGGCTCGTCCAAAACCAGCAGGTTAATCTTCTCGTCCATCAGCATACACAGCCGCAGGCGGGATTGCTCGCCGCCGGAGAGGTTTCCCACACTCTTGAATACATCTTCGCCCTGGAATAAAAAGGCGCCCAGGCGGTCACGGGCCACCTGTGGGGTGCAGTTCTTTTCATAGAGCATTGTATCGTACAGGCTGCGTTCCGGATGGTCAAAGTGAATGATCTGCGGCAGATAGCCCCATTTCACTGTGGGACCGAACTGAATCTTGCCCTTACAGTCCTCTTCTCCCAAAAGGCATTTAATAAAAGTGGATTTTCCTGTGCCGTTATCGCCCAGCAGGGCAATCCGCTCACCGCCCTCCACCTTCAGCTCCACGTCGGAGAACAGCGTCCGCTCCCCAAAGGATTTTTCCACGTTCTTCATTTGGAATACCACATCGCCGGAAAAATCCTTTTGGTTGAATGTCGCCTTCATTGTTTTTTCCGTCTTGGGGCGCTCGGTCTTTTTAATGCGCTCCATACGGTGCTGAATGGACATTGCCCGGCGGTACAAGGTGCGGTTATTGATACCCCAGCCCTTCATTCGCTCCACGGTGTAGCCCAGCTGCTTCAGCTTTGCCTGCTCCTGCTCATACTGCTTCAGCTGCAGGTTGAAGCGCGCCTGCTTTTCCTCAATATAGAACGAATAGTTACCGGAGTAGAACTCCGCGTGTCCGTCGGTAATCTCGATGACTCGCTGGGCAATGGTATCCAAAAAATAGCGGTCGTGGGAAATGGCAAGGACTGTGCCCTTAAAGCTGTTGATATACCCTTCCAGCCATTCTACACTGCGCAAATCCAAATGGTTGGTAGGCTCATCCAGCAGCAAAATATCGGTCTTTTCAAGCAGCAGTCTTGCCAGATTCACCCGGGTCTTTTCACCGCCGGACAGGCTGTTAAATGCCTGCACCCGCTGCGCCTGTACGATACCGAGACCGTTGCAGATTTTGTCCACTTCCACGTCCATATCGTATCCGCCGCCGGCTTGAAAACGGTTGACCAGCACATCATACTCCCGCAGCTGCTCCTGGGTCGCGCCCTGTGCCATCTGCTGCTCCAAAAGGGTCATACGTTCCCGGGTTTTGGTCAGCACCCGAAACGCAGAGCGCAGCACGTCCTCCACCGTGTAGTCGGGCGGAAAATTGGGTATCTGAGAAATCAGACCCAGCCGCTTGTGGGGATTGACAAAAACATCACCGGAATCGTAGTCCATCTGCCCTGTGAGAATATTGAAGAGGGTGGTTTTGCCACAGCCGTTACGACCCAAAATGGCAACCCGCTCCCCTTCCTGAATCTCAAAGGACAGCTCCTCCAGCAGGTTTTCACCGATCACAAAAAACTTTGTTAAGTTTTTTACCTGAATATCAATCATTACATTCTCCAAGTAGCTCCCGCAACGCATCCAAATCCATCAGAAGATTCAGCGCCTGCAGCATCGCATTGCTGCTCATATGCTCAGGAAGCTCCAATTTTTTCAACAAAATACTCCGCTTTGCAGCGCTGTCTGTACCGCCGGAGAGCCCCAATTCCATAAGGTCCTGCTTGGTGATATTGCCCGTTGTGCGGACGCTGCACTCCCCTTCAATCGTAGCACCGGCTCTGCGCAAAGCATCGATAATCACCTGCGGTGACATTCCCTCGACACCCAGCTTTCCCTCCTTGCCGGGTGCAGTTTTCCGCTTTTCTTTGCCGGCAATGTCCGGAATGTAAGCGTGCTTCAGGTGCTCTGTAGGCATTGCACTCTTAAGGAAATTGCGAATTACAAAGCCTGCACCGTCGGAATCCGTGAAAACAATCAGTCCCCGGCTTTCTGCAACCTGTCGCAGCAAATGCAATTGGGCCTTGTCCTTCATAATGCCAAAGCCGGATGTCTCCAGAACAGGCGCATCCACAATCTGGGAGAGGGTGTTTTTATCGTAACGCCCCTCTACTACAATCGCTTCCCGAATTTTAATCATTCTTTGCCTCCTGGGACAATCGCAGAATCAGTACTTCCAGAATTCTGCTTGCGTCATCAAAGGAGGTTTTTATCTGCACGTCGCTTTGCAGTATCAGCTCGGCAGCCTTTTGATAAAAACCGTTTGAGAAGCGTCCGGCTGCAGAGGCAGTCTTTCTTGCCGCATAATCGGAAAGTCCGGTCAGCTTCATCAAATCGGACGCATTTTTTCCGTTGTCCAGCAGAATTTTCGCCGTGCTTAACCGGCGGAAATGGCTGCCGATAGCGCCCAGAATGAACAGCGGCTCCTGCTGCATTTTCAGCAGCTGCTGCAGCTTTATCAGTGCTGCTCCGCATTCTCCCCGACCCAGCAAATCCGTCATCTGGAATACAACTGCATCCAAAACCGGCTCTACCACTGCATCAATATCGGTCTTGCGGATTTCGTCTGCGCCGGAATAGGCGCAGATTTTGGAAATCTCGCCTGCAAGAGCAGTCATTGTGCCGCCGGTAATATCAATCAGATACACACACAAATCTGTGGCAATCCGCTTGCCAGCTGCGGCAAAATGCCGGCTGATCCAGTTGACCAGATCCCGCTGGCTCTGCTTTTCAAACTCCACCAGCAGACCATATTTATTCACCGCGTCCCACAGCTTTTTCAGTCGCTTGTCCGGCTTAAATGCCGTTGTCTCATAGGTAAACACCACGGTGCAGTAATCGGGAATATCCGAAAGAATCTCTGTCATCCGCTCCCGGTCTGCCTCGTTCATTTTGAAAATGTCAATTTCATCCACCACAACCATTGTGCGCTCCGCCATCATAGGCAGATTCTCCACGCAGTCGGCAAAATCGCGCATATCAAAGGTTTCTGCGGTGAGCTTATGGTAATTAAAGGATTCTGTCAGCGGGTCAACAACCGCCTTATACAGCTGTTTGAGATAGTGGTGCAGCAGAAAAACCTCTTCGCCGTAAAAGAAATACAGCCTCTCCGGCGCACCTGCGCGAAGCTGCTCCTTTAAGACGCTGAGCATATTGGGCGCGTCTGTCTGCTTTGCCATATCTTCACCCCCTAAGAATAATCGTTCCTTCCAAATCTGTGCGGAACACCTGACAGCCGAACAAATCCAGCCGGTCCAGTGTTTCCTGTGTCGGGTGTCCGTAGCGGTTATCCTCACCCACCGAAATCAGCACAATTTCCGGCCGGGTCGCGTTCAGCAGCTCCCAGGATGTGGACGTACGGGAGCCGTGGTGACCCGCCAGAAGAATCTCCAAATCCGGCAGCTGCGTATGTTCCATTAACGCCTGCTCGCCCTCTACAGAGCGGTCACCTGTTATCAGTATATCACAATCTTCCGGCTGAAACAAGATACACAGGCTGCTTTCGTTGGCATCCTCCGTGTTCTCCGACGGGTATACGGTAATATCCGCTTCATCAAGGTGCAGGTCTTCTGCCACATAATGCACCTTATCCCCATACCGGGCGGCAATGGAATCCCGCAGGTCATCCTCTCCCTGCACGATTGGCATATAAATGGCATCGGCAGGCACTCTGCTGAGCAGCTGCTCCGCGCCGGCGGCGTGGTCGGCATCGTAATGAGTCAGAATCAGTCCGTCCAACCGGAAGATTCCCTGGGACAGCAGAAGTCCCGCTGCCCGGTCGGCAGCATCGTCACCGCTGTCACCGCCGCAGTCCACCATATAGTACTTTCCCTCATTTTGCAGTATCAGGCACTGTCCCTGCCCCACATCCACTGCCGTAATACGGTAGTCATCCAGCCTCGGCTCTATCCAGGAGCAGGCAATTGCGCCTAACAGTCCGATAAGCAGGCAGCACGCCAGCGCAACAGGATGCTTTTTCTTGGTTTTGACAAACACTGTCAGCAGCACATAGGCAAAAATCAGCCACGCCACAATGTAAATACTGCTTGTATAGACCGCAGAAACAGGAAGCTTAGAAATCATTTTTGTCACCCACAATATGATATGTATTGGCACGGAAACAATCTTCGCAATCAGCGCGCCCACAGGTATCCAAAGCGCACCCAGTGCGCAGGCGGCCAGAACGCCGTAGAATATGAGGCTCACAAGCCACAGTGTCAGCAGATTGGTCACAACGCCGGCAATGCTCACACTGCCAAAATAAACCGCGCACAAAGGTGTGGTCAGGGACATTGCACCCAGTGTCACACTGACACTTCCCACCGCCCAACGGGTCAGCCTTGCCTTAAGATGGTTTCCCTTTGCAGGACCCAGACGGGTTTCCGTAAGGAAATAGTCGTGAATCCCCTTGGAAAACAGGAAAATTCCCGCAACACAGCCGGCTGAAAGCTGTAGGCTTACCGAGGTGATGCTCAGCGGGTTGTATGCCAGAATCAGCAGCACCGCCGCGGCAAGGGCCGTGGGCGGATCGTAATCCCGATTGGTCAGCAGCGCAAGAATCATAAGCGCCTGCATAATACAGGCGCGAACAATGGACGGAGAAAATCCCGCCACTGCCGCAAACAGAAACAGCACCGGCAAACCAAAAACCGCAATCAGCACCCGACGATTCCAGCACAGCAGGCACACCAGTGCAAATAAAATTGACACGTGCATACCCGACACGGCAACGATATGGTAAATACCGCTCACCTTTAGCGCCGAACGGGCTTCGTAGGACAAATCCCGGGTATCACCAAGCAGCAGCGCCTTGGCAAAGGGCGCTGTATTCTGAGGAAATATCCGTTCAATCAGCGACAAAAGCTTCAGACGCAGCACCGCGGGAAAGTATTTTACGGGTGTGCTTTCGCCGGGTGTAACCGTGTTTGTCCCCTTTGGGTAGCACAGAAGGAAGATGCCTTTGCCAAGGTGGTATGTGGGATTTTCCGCACCGCCGCCGGTATAGCGCAGGCGGAAGCCGCCCTCCACCAAATCCTTTGGAGACAAGGCTTCACTCTTATTTAAATAAAATAAAACCCGGTAGGTTTTGCCGTCAATCTCTGTTTTTCCCTCGGCGGAAATACCGGCATCGGTGGGCTCACTGTAATCGGTAACCTCTATGCGCAGCAGCTCCGCCTGTCCGTCCAATCGGCGAACGGGGTCCAAATACAGCGCATCAAAGCACCAAAACCACGCAATGCCAACAAAGCAACCCAAAAGCACACATATTGCTTTACGGCTTAAGTCACTGCGGATAAAAAGCAAAGCACCCCAAGCTAAAGCACAGAATGCTCCCAGAATAAGCAGCCAAAAACCGGTCAGCAAATATGCGCCTGCTGCGCAGGCTGCAGTAAACCCTATGGCAAACCACATTAGTCTGCGCATAATTTCCTCCTCTGTAAAAAAGGACGCCGCCCAAAAGCGGCGTCCTTTCTATTTTAGAGCTTAGATGCTACAAAATCGTCAACACTTGCCAGCGCATCGTCCAGCTTCAGCGCATCCTTGCCGCCGCCCATTGCAGAATCGGGCTTGCCGCCGCCGGAGCCGCCGCAAATGGTGCAAACCTGCTTGACCAGGTCGCCGGCTTTCACACCCTTGGCAACAGCTTCCTTGCCGCAGACAGCCAGGAAAGTGATTTTGTCTTCGTTAACAGCGGACAAAACTGCCACAATATTAGCCGCCTTATCCCGCAGGGTATCGCCAATCTGGCGCAGCTTGCCTGCATCGGCATTCGGCACATTCACAGTCAGTACCTTCAGTCCGCCAATATCGTGGGCACCGAACAGGAAGCGGTCAGCCTCACCGGCAGTTTCCTTTGCCTGGTAGGACTCAATCGTCTTCTTCAGATTTCTGACCTCGTCCATCTGGGCGTGAATCTTATCCACCAAATCGCCGGGCTTTGCCTTGAATTCCGCAGCCGCCGCATAGAGCAGGCGGTGTGCCTGCGCCATATCCTCCAGGCACTCCTTGCCGGTAATTGCCTCAATTCTGCGGACGCCGGAGGCCACACTGCCTTCGCTCTCAATGCGGAAAGGACCGACCTTTGCGGTGTTATCCAAGTGGGTGCCGCCGCACAGCTCGATAGAGTAGCCGCCCATATTGACCACACGGACGGTATCGCCGTACTTTTCGCTAAACAGCGCCATTGCGCCCAGCTTCTTTGCCTCGTCAATGGGCATTTCTCTTACATCAACGGGGTATCCCTCCAGTACGGCAGACTGGACAATGGCATCAATTTTTGCCAGCTCCTCAGCAGTAACAGCCGAGTAGTGGGTAAAGTCAAAGCGCAGTCTGTCCGGCTCTACAAGGCTGCCTGCCTGGTGCACGTGGTCGCCCAGAACACTCTTGAGCGCCTTTTGCAGCAGGTGGGTCGCGGTATGGGCGCGCATAATGGCCTTGCGGCGCTCCACATCGATAGAAGCCAGCACCACATCGTCAGTTTTCAGCGTGCCGCTGCGCATCACACCGGAGTGGAGATACTTGCCGCCCTTGTCCTTCTGGACGCCGGTAACCTTAAAGCGGCTGTCACCCATCAGCAGCACGCCGAAGTCGGCGGACTGACCGCCCATTTCCGCGTAGAAGGGAGTCTTGTCCAGCACGATGATGCCCTGCTCGCCGCCGGCGATGGCACCGGTGACCTCTTCACCTACACAGATGGCGAGAATCTTTGCCTCGCAATTATTTACTTCATAGCCTACAAAATCGGTGGGCGTGGTATCCAGACCTAAGTCAATGCCTGCCCAACCCAGGTCGCCCAGCGCCTTTCTTGCCTCACGGGCGCGGACACGCTGTTCCTCACGGCAGGCAACAAAGCGGTCCATATCCAGTGTCAGGCCCTCGTCCTCCAGCATTTCGGCTGTCAGGTCGACAGGGAAACCGTAGGTATCCGCCAGCAGGAAGGCATCGTCACCGGAAAATACGGTTTCACCCTTTTCCTTATGCTGCTGGAGCTTCTCGCCAAAAATGCGCATACCGGTATCGATGGTACGGGCAAAGTTTTCCTCCTCGGTCTTGACCACACGGATAATGTGGTCCGCGCGCTCCCGCAGGTAGGTGTAATGGCTCTCATTTTCCTTGATGACCGTCTCCACCACCTGGTACAGGAACGGGCGGTTGACACCCAGCAGCTTTCCGTGACGGGCAGCCCGGCGGAGAAGTCTGCGCAGAACGTAGCCGCGTCCCTCATTGGTAGGCTGCACACCGTCGGCAATCATAAAGGTGGAGGCGCGGATATGGTCGGTAATCACACGCAGGCTCACATCGGTCTTGGTGCTCTGGCCGTAGGATGCGCCGGTGATGGCAGTGACGTGGTTGGTGATGTTCATAACTGTATCCACATCGAACAGGCTGTTTACGTCCTGGCACACCACTGCCAAACGCTCTAAGCCCATACCGGTGACAATATTCTTCTGCTACAGCTCGGTGTAGTTGCCCTGCCCGTCGTTGTCGAACTGGGAGAACACATTGTTCCAGACCTCCATATAGCGGTCACATTCGCAACCAACGGTACACTCAGGGCTGCCGCAGCCGTACTTCTCGCCACGATCATAATAAATCTCAGAGCAAGGTCCGCAAGGACCGGAGCCGTGCTCCCAGAAATTATCCTTCTTGCCGAAACGGAAAATATTCTCGGCAGGAATCCCAATTTCCTTGTTCCAGATTTCAAACGCTTCCTCGTCATTTTCGTAAATGGAGGGGTACAGACGGTCAGCCTCCAGGCCCACCACCTGGGTCAAAAACTCCCAGCTCCAGGCAATCGCCTCGTGCTTAAAGTAATCGCCAAAGGAGAAATTGCCAAGCATTTCAAAGTAGGTGCCGTGACGGGCAGTTTTACCGATGTTCTCAATATCACCGGTACGAATACACTTCTGGCAAGTGCAAACCCGCTTCCGGGGAGGCTCAGTCTCGCCCTTGAAGTAAGGCTTCATAGGCGCCATACCGGAGTTGATCAGCAAAAGGGATGCGTCATTTTGGGGAATCAGCGAAAAGCTGGGCAGACGAAGATGGTCCTTACTCTCAAAATAGCGCAGGAACATCTCCCGCAGTTCGTTAACACCATAGGCTTTCTTACTCATATTGGAATATCCTCCATAAATAGATTCAAAAAATAAACCCCACCCCAAATTTAGGGGCGAGGAAAGTCGCGGTACCACCCTAATTCACCTCAAAAGAGGTATCTTAGTTGCTCTGTAACGGGAGCGCCCGTCCCGGTCCTCCCGGGCCGCTTGGAAGTGGCTGAAAGCAATCATACACAAGGGGCTTACACCATTCCCCTCTCGCTTTGGTGAATCCTGACTTTCTGGCTTCCGCACTGCATTTACATATCGTATTTATTCTACCACAAAACGCCCGTTTGTCAACGGTTTCCCGCAAAAAATCAGCCGGATATCACATCCGGCTGATTTGTTTATTGCTTGGGCATTGTCATATCCTCTGCGGCAAGGATCTCACCGTTCATAACCTTATCAACAAGGGTGCTTGCGTAAGCTACCACATCCTCATTGGGGCGCATCACATAAAGCTTTTGACCGGGCGCAGAGTAGGTTTCCTGCATATCTCCCTTTCCGGTAACAGCAAAGCTCTGAATATTCCAGCTTGCCATATCCCGCAGCTGCATTTTTACAAGGCTGGCAATTTCCTCGGAGGTAAAGTCCGTAACAAACATACCCTCCATACTCTTAAGAATTTCCGAATACTTGGAAACAATGGTTGTGCTGGAGGAGAGCTTTTCAATCACAGCCTTGATTACCCGCATCTGATTTCTGCCGCGACCGTTGTCTCCTCCGCTGACATTATAACGTTCCCGGGCAAAATCCAGCGCCTGCTGACCGTTAAGCGTATTTTCGCCGTACTTGATATAGGTTCTTCCGTTGGCTGTAAAGGAATGCTCCGCATTCACGGTTACTCCGCCAATGGCATCAATAAGCGCCTCAAAGCCGTAGAAATTGATCATACCGTAGTGAGAAACATTCACATCGTACAGGTTCTCCAACGCCTCCATAGAGCAATCCACGCCATACAAACCACAGTGTGTCAGTTTATCCAGAACGCCCTTACCTGCAGGGTTGGGGATAAAGTAATCTCGGGGGGTATTGAGCAGCAGCACCTGCTTGGACTTGGGATTCACCACTGCCAGAATGTTCACATCACTGCGGCTGACATTCAGCTTTTGACTGCGGGTATCCGAGCCGCCGATATATACCACAAAGGGTGTCTGCACAACCTCCTGCTTGTTTTCATTTTTGCCGGAGCTATCCTCTTGATAATCCACTGTATGCAAAATCCGCACACGGGACAGGAAATCCTCATAGCCTTCCTGCTCCACAAGAAGCGAGACGCTGACACCGTTCATAACGATTGCGTCAACCTCTTTGCTGTAAAGCGCATTAACCAGTGCAGGTGCCTGGGCATAATACTTCACAACCGCAATGCTTGCCGTCTCTTTTTCAATTTCATCAAGCACCAGATTGGTATGCTCCTCGTCATAACCCTCCACCGCGCCAAAGGTATAGTCCTTGGCATCGGATAAGGATTTTGCAGCATTCTCATTAAGAACCAGCACATAGCAGCTGCGAACATTGCCATCGTCATTCGGCTCGTCAAAAAGACTGAACGCATCCATTGCCAGCTTGGAAACCAGCAAACAACCGCAGGCAAAGAGCAATGCAAAAATGCAGGTTACAATTCTTCTCCAAGGGGCAACGTCACCTGCAATTTTAAAAAACATAAACATACAGGTGCAGCTGAGAATAATTGCCATTGCCGCAATCACAACCGCCAGATACATACCGGGAAGAATATCCAACTGCAAAACGACCACACAGGCCAATGCCGCAGCTAATACTTGAATGACAAATGCAACAATCTGCAAAATGTGCAGTACACGCTTCTTTTCCATATTTTTCATCTCTATTCTTCAGATTTCTCCACAAAGTATACCACATAGCATACTTTAAGTCAACCGAAAATCAGTGCGCACTCTCGTGCGCACTGATTTCAAACCTTGCTTTCAAGCCACAGTTTCAGCTCCTGTCTTCCCTGCTCGCTCATAGGAAAAGATTGTTTCCCCTCTATTTGGCTTTTTTCATAGCAAAGTGCGCCGTGCCAGAATTCCGCATCAATTCTGCTGTTTTCCATATCCACTTCTTTTTTTGTAAGCATCTGCACCACAGGTACAATCCGGAATCTCAGAGCGCCGCAAGAGCCGGTAAATTCATTGTCCATTGCAAAGGTATGCAGCGTAGGAAGAAAAATATCTGCCATATCAATCACCTACCAGCGCTTCCATTTCATCAAGCAGCTCGCCGAACAGAGAAAGCGCTGCCTCCACAGGGGCAGGATCGGTCATATCCACACCCGCACCCTTCAGCAAATCGATGGGACTCTTGGAACAGCCACCGGACAGGAACTGCAGGTAATCCTTAACCGCAGGCTCGCCCTCTTTCAGAATTCTGCGGGAAAGGGCAATGGCGGCGGAGTAGCCGGTAGCGTACTGGAAGACGTAGTAATTGTAATAGAAATGGGGAATTCTCGCCCATTCCATCGCAATCTGGTCATCCACCACCATATCCGGACCGAAATACTCCTCGTTCAGATGGCGGTATTCGGCGCACAGCACGTCGGCGGTAAGGGTCTGACCCTGAGCAACCAGCTTGCCGATATTCAGCTCAAATTCGGCAAACATCGTCTGGCGGTAGAGCGTACCCTTGAACTGCTCAAGGAAGTGGTTAATGAGATAGATTCGCTCTTTTTTATCGGTGGTTTTGTTCAGCAGGTACTCCATCAGCAAGGCTTCATTACAAGTAGATGCCACCTCTGCCACGAAAATTACATAATTCGCATCCACCGGATTCTGGTGCTTGTTGGACAGATACGAGTGCAGCGCGTGACCCATTTCGTGAGCAAGGGTAAACTGGCTGTCCAGTGTGCCGGAGTAGTTGAGCAGCACATAGGGGTGGACAGATGCGCCGGCAGAGTACGCGCCGCTGCGCTTTCCCTCGTTCTGGTAGACATCAATCCAGCGGTTTTCAAAGCCTTCCTTTAGAATCTTTCTGTACGCCTCACCCAAGGGTGCCAAAGAATCATACACCGTCTGCTTCGCTTCGGCAAAGGGAATCTTTCTGTCCACGTCGGCAACCAGAGGCGCGTAAATATCGTAGAAATGCAGCTCCTCCAAACCCAGCAGCTTCTTCCGCAGACGGACATAGCGGTGCATCTTGTCCATATTCTTGTGGACGGATTCAATCAAATTCAGATATACGGAGGTGGGGACGTTGGTATTGTACAGCGATGCCTCAAAGGCATTTTCGTAGTGACGGGCCTCAGCAAAGAATTTCAGCTGCTTGTTTTGGGCATTGAGCAGCGCTGCGGCGGTATTTTTGAAGTTGGCAAAGCCTTTATACAGGCTCTCGTAGGCATTCTTCCGCAGGGTGCGGTCAGCGCCTGTCTGGATAGGCACAAAGGTGCCCTGGCTCACGGTATGGGGATTGCCATCAGCGTCCAGCGCGTCTTCAAATTTCAAATCCGCATCGGCGAACATACCGTAGACAGTATCCGGCGTCTGGGAAAGCTCACCGGCCGCTGCCAGCAGCTTCTCCTCCGCAGGAGAAAGCACGTGCGCCTTTTTGCGGCGGAGATTGGTCAGGTAACGGCGATAGCGCTCCAGCTTGGGACATTCGGCATAAAAGCTGTCCAGCGTCTCGTCGGGGATTGCCATAATTTCCGGTGTATCAAAGCTAAGGGCCGCGCCCATCGCCACCACGACACTCATAAACTTGCCGGTCATTGCCTGATAGGTGGCATTGCGGGTATCCTCATCGCTTTTGCGCATACAGTAATTGGCAAGCAGAGACGCCTTCTCATCGGTCATCTCCATACGGTACAGAAAGTCATACAGGGTCTGGCCGCTGCTTCCGAGTCTGCCGGCATAGCCGGAAAGCTCGTCTTTATCCTCACTAAGCGTGGCAAGTTCCTGCTCCCACGCCGTATCGCTTGGGTACATATCCTCCGTTGCCCAGGTATCCTCTACAGGAATCTCGGTACGGCTGCGAATCTTATCCATATCATTGCCTCCTATATAGGTTTGCTATTGGTTATTGTATCACAGATACAGAAAAATGCAAAGTATGTGCTTGTATTTATTTTGCTTTTATGATAAAATTTCAACCGGTGATTTTATGAAAAGTCAAATAAAAGGCAGTCTTGCCATTATTGTAGCCACCATAATCTGGGGCTCTACCTTTGTTGCACAAAGCGTGGGTATGGACCACATCGGTCCGTTTACCTTTCAGGCATCCAGGTGTCTGTTAGGTACACTTATATTGTTGCCTATTATAGCCGTTGCAGACCGTTTTACCGCCACCGGTGACGGAAAGAATTTCTTCACCCGCTGGCTGGATAAGAAGCTCTGGACTGCCGGTCTTTTTTGCGGTGTGCCGCTGTTTGTTGCCGCCGGACTGCAGCAGATGGGCATTGTGGATACCGATGCGGGAAAATCCGCATTTTTAACCGCGATGTACATTGTGTTTGTGCCGATTTTAGGTGTTTTTCGTGGTCAAAAGCTTACAAAATGGATTCCTGTCAGCGTGCTGTTGGGCGTAGTGGGACTGTACTTTCTAAGCTGTGTAGGCGTCACCTCCGTTGCCAAGGGTGACCTTCTGCTGCTGGGCTGTGCATTGGCATTTGCAGTGCAAATACTATGCGTGGATATTTTTGTCAACGATGTGGACTGTCTGCGGCTAAACTGTATCAACAGCCTTGTCTGCGCTGTGCTGTCCGGCACGGTTATGCTTTTTACCGAAACCCCCAGCTGGGAGAGTATCCGCGGCTGCTTCGGCTCCATTGCCTACGCTGGTATCCTCTCTATGGGCATCGCCTATTCCCTGCAAATCATCGGCCAAAAGGACCTGCCCCCTGCCACGGCATCCTTACTTATGAGTATGGAGTCGGTATTTGCCGTGATTTCCGGCTGGCTGGTTCTCCACGAACGGCTGACCCTCTGGGAGGGGCTGGGCTGCGTATTGGTACTAACTGCGGTGGTTTTATCTCAAATACCGGACAAAAAAACAGAAAAAGAAGTGGTGTGAGAAGTTCTCACACCACTTTCTTTATTGGGAAACAATGTCGCGCGCCACGTATACGCCACTGGCAGAGGCGTGGGACAGGCTGTGGGTAATGCCACTGCCGTCGCCGATGATGTAAAGCCCCTTGTGGCAGCTTTCCAGGTGCTCGTCCACTGCCACTTCCATATTGTAGAATTTTACCTCTACGCCATAGAGCAATGTATCGTCGTTGGCTGTACCGGGCGCGATCTTGTCCAGCGCATAAATCATCTCGATAATGCCGTCCAGAAGCCGCTTGGGCAGCACCAAACTCAAATCACCTGCGGTGGCATTGAGTGTAGGCTCCAAGAAGGAATCCTTCATACGGTTGGGGGTGGAGCGGCGGCCGCGAATCAAGTCACCAAAGCGCTGAACGATGACACCGCCGCCCAGCATATTGCTCAGCCGGGCAATGGATTCACCGTAGCCGTTGCTGTCCTTAAAGGGCTCGGAGAAGTGCTTGGCAACCAACAACGCAAAATTGGTGTTCTCCGTCTGCTTGGCGGGATCGCCGTAGCTGTGACCGTTGACGGTCACGATGCCGTTGGTGTTCTCGTTTACTACCGCGCCCCGGGGATTCATACAGAAAGTACGCACCAGGTCACCATACTTTTGGGTGCGGTAGAGAATCTTACTTTCGTAAAGCTCGTCTGTCAGGTGGGAAAACACCTCTGCAGGCAGCTCTACCCGGACACCGATGTCCACCCGGTTGGACTTTGTCTGAATTCCCAGATCGCTGCACACGGACTCCATCCACTTGCTGCCGCTGCGACCTACGGAGATAATGCACTTTTCACAGGTATACACACCGCTACCGCAATGAACCTCATAGCCACCGTCAATCTTGGAAATAGACTCCACAGGTGTATCGAAATAGAAGTCCAGCTTGTCCTTTAAGTGGTTATAGATATTTCCCAGAACAACATAGTTGATATCCGTTCCCAGGTGGCGCACGGAGGCATCCAGCAGGTGCAGGCCGTTCTGCAGGCACTGCTTTTTGAACTTCGAGCCGGCTGTGGAATAGAGCTTTGTA
The DNA here is from genome assembly GCA_045635645.1 of Faecousia sp. Classification (GTDB taxonomy): domain Bacteria; phylum Bacillota; class Clostridia; order Oscillospirales; family Oscillospiraceae; genus Faecousia. The sequence goes on from JAZTWB010000034.1 coordinate 24,649, forward strand.
CCCTCACCGCCGTAGCGCATATTGATGTCGTCCACGTAATGCATCAGCTCCAGCGCACGCTTTTTGCCGATGTATTCATAAAGCGTGCCGCCAAAGTCGTTGGTGATGTTGTACTTGCCATCGGAGAAAGCTCCTGCGCCGCCGAAGCCGCTCATAATGGAGCAGACCTTGCAGCCAATGCAGGTCTTGATTTTTTCACCAAGTCGGATCGTAGCCATGTCGGTCTGT
>JAZTWB010000035.1:0-6598 GCA_045635645.1 Faecousia sp.
ATCAACATTGGCGTTGCCCTGATCGTGGAGGGCGAGGTGGTTCTGACCCCCGACTCCAAGCAGCCCTTTGAGCTCAAGGCTAAGACCGTCACTGTGGAAGGTGCTTCCACCGGTGATTACCCCCTGCAGCCCAAGCGCCACTCTATGGAGTTTCTGCGGACAATCACCCATCTGCGTCCCCGCACCAACACCTTCCAGGCGGTGTTCCGCGTCCGCAGTTTGGCGGCGATGGCAATCCACCAGTTCTTCCAGGACAGAGATTTTATCTATGTCCACACCCCGCTGATTACCGGCTCCGACTGCGAGGGCGCAGGCGAGATGTTCCAGGTCACCACTCTGGATTTGAACAACGTTCCAAAAACCGAGGACGGCAAGGTGGATTTCTCCCAGGACTTCTACGGCAAGCCCACCAACCTGACCGTGTCCGGCCAGCTCAACGGTGAAACCTTCGCCATGGCCTTTAAGAACATCTACACCTTCGGTCCTACCTTCCGTGCGGAAAATTCCAACACCACCCGCCACGCCGCGGAGTTCTGGATGATTGAGCCGGAAATCGCCTTTGCAGACCTTGCCGACGATATGCGTCTTGCCGAGGATATGATTAAGTATATTATCGCCTATGTGTTGGAGCGCGCCCCCGAGGAAATGGAATTCTTCAATTCCTTCGTGGACAAGGGACTGATTGAACGACTGAATCACGTGATGAACTCCGATTTCGGTCACGTGACCTACACCGAGGCCATCGAGATTCTCTCCAAGTGCAACGACAAGTTCGCCTACCCCGTCTACTGGGGCTGCGACCTGCAGACCGAGCACGAGCGGTATCTGACGGAGGAGGTCTTCAAGAAGCCTGTCTTCGTCACCGACTACCCCAAGGAAATCAAGGCCTTCTATATGAAGCTCAATCCCGACGGAAAGACCGTTGCGGCAATGGACTGTCTGGTGCCCGGTATCGGCGAAATCATCGGCGGCAGCCAGCGTGAGGACGATTACGAAATTCTCAAGAACCGCATTGAGGAGCTGGGTATGAATCCCGCCGACTACGACTTCTATATGGACCTGCGCAAATACGGCTCTGCCCGCCACGCAGGCTTCGGTCTGGGCTTTGAGCGGTGCGTAATGTACCTGACCGGTATGTCCAACATTCGCGATGTTCTGCCCTTCCCCAGAACGGTTGGCAACTGCGAGCTTTAATACAAAAACCCTCCCAAACGGGAGGGTTTTTCTTATTTTTGCCGCTCGGTGGGTCTGTAGCGGTTATCCCGGGGCGTATTGTGGAGAATGACCCGGGGGCGCTCCAGAACTACCGTAGCATTATCGGGAACATCCTGTGTCACCACGCAGTTGGCGCCGATGCGGACATTGTTTCCGATGTGTACATTTCCGATGATTTTCGCGCCGCAGCCGATGTACACATTATCTCCAATGGTGGGACTGCCCGGCTTGCCGCTGTCCGGCAGGGCGTTGGAGCCAATGGTCACCTGATGAAAAATCACGCAGTTTTTACCGATGGTTGCGCCCTCGGAAATGAACACCCCCTGAAAGCCGTGGGGGAACACGGGAACGCCGGCAAAGACCGTGTCCAGACCGATACCGCCGCCGAAGCGCTCTAAGTACCGCTGGTGACGCAGGCGGTAGTACATACGCAGAGGGCGAAACCCGGTAGTAATCGCCTTTTGGCGCAAGCGCCAGTAATAGGCGGTGGTTTTTCTGCGGTTGAGAAGTGTGCCGATACCCATAAGCTTACTCCTTTGTCAGATAGTGATTCAGCGCGCCGCCGTAAAAGACGATGGAAATGCAAAAGTACAGCCACAGCATAGAAATCGCCACGGCGTACACAGAGCCGTAGATGTTGGCATAGCCGGAGAAATTTTTCACGTAAATCGAGTAAATGTCGGAAAATACCAGCCAGCCGGCAGAGGACAGCACTGCCCCGGGCAGAGACTGGCGGAAGGTGTTGCGCCGGTTTGGCAGCGCCATAAACATAGCGGAAAACAATCCCGTCTGCAACAGCAGCATCAGCAGAAACCGCCAGTCCACAATGTCCCACAGAAACTGCAGCAGTGTGCTGTTCTCAAAGGGCAGCACCTGCAGCAGCGTGGTGCCGAACACGTTCAGCAGCAGCGTTGACAGCAGCATCAGCAGAAACAGGAAGGTATAAAAAACGCTGATGGCGCGGGTATAAAAATAGCCACGGTTTTCCGGCACCTCGTAAATGGCGTTGAGTCCTGTCAGCAGGCCGTAGACGCCCCGGCTTGCCGACCACAGACCGGTCAGCGCGGACAGGGATACCACCGCACCGGAGGTGTTCCGATAGGTGCTGACAATCAGCCGCTTGGCTGACGGCAGCAGCGCATCCGGCAGAAAGCCGGAAAGTAAATCCGTCAGCCGCTCCACCTGCAGCCCTGTGTAGCGCAGCAGCGACAGCAGCAGCACCAGCAGAGGAAAAACGGACAGCACGATAAAGTAGCCTGCGCCGGCGGCGTGGATACCAATCTTCTGCCGGGACAGATGGCGAAAAATTGTATAGATTCTCTGTATACGGGATTTGTTCCTCGGATTCATAATAATACCTCCCGTTGTTACAGACAAAGGCTCACTATTGCAGTGAGCCTTTGTTTATCATTCTGCGGAGATTAGATAATAATATACGGGCTGACCGCCGCGAAGCAGATTTATATCTGCATCGGGGCAAATCTTGGCGAAGATGTCTGCTGCCTTTTGCGCCTGCTTTTCGGTAATATCCTCACCGTAGTAAATGGTGATATATTCCTTGCCGGTGCTCTTGACCTTTTCTGCCAAGGCCTTAAACACCGCCTTAATATCCCGGCTGGTGCCGAACAGAGAGCTGCCGTAAATGGCCAGATAGTCGCCCTCGTGGATATCGTGACCGTCAAAGTCGGAATCCCGGGCGGCGTAGGTAATCTGCATCGTCTCCACGGTGTCCAGCGCCTCGGTCAGCGCGTCGGTGTTCTCCTGCACCTGGCCGTCGGGGTTGAAGCTGAGCATTGCGGTAATGCCCTGGGGAACGGTCTTACTGGGAATGACCACCACGTCCTTGGGGGTCAGCGCGTCCACCTGCTGGGCAGCCATAATGATGTTCTTGTTGTTGGGCAGAACGTACACCGTCTGAGCAGGCACCTTGTTCACAACCTCTAAAATGTCCTGGGTGCTGGGATTCATCGTCTGACCGCCGGAAATAATGCCGTCAACACCCAAATCCTTAAACACGTCCGCAAGGCCGTCGCCTGCGCAGACAGCAACCACGCCCAGCGCCTTTTCCGGCTCGGCAATCTTGGGCGCTGCCTCTTGCTCGCTCATCACCTTTTCGGTGTGCTGCAGGCGCATATTCTCAATCTTGACCGTGACAAAAGAGCCGTAGTCAATGGCCTCGTGGAGGGCCTTGCCCGGGTCATTGGTGTGGACGTGGACCTTGATAATCTCGTCATCGTCCACCAGTACCAGGCTATCGCCCAGGCTGCTCAAAAATTCACGGAGCTTCTCCGGGTCGTTGTCATTTTCCCGGGAGATGATAAACTCGGTGCAGTAGGTGAAGGTAATATCCTCGGTGTCAAAGCTGCCGAAATCTGCCTGTTCGGCAGTCTCCTGTACAGTGCTTTCGGGAGCAACAATGTCCTCACCCCGCAAGGCGCTGAGCATTGCCTCCAGCACCACAACCCAACCCTTACCGCCTGCGTCCACCACGCCCGCCTTTTTCAGCACGGGATTCTGGTTGACGGTATCGGCAAGGGCAACCTTTGCCTCGGCAATGGCGGCCTCGTGGACAAATTCAAAGTAATTGTTCTCCTTGGAGGCTTCAATTGCCTTACCGGCTGCCAGTCTTGCAACGGTGAGAATTGTACCCTCAGCAGGCTTCATAACCGCCTTGTAGGCAGCGTCCACACCCTCCTGCAGCGCCAGCGCCCACAGCACGCCGTCGCAGTTTTCCGCGCCCTTGAGCTTTCGGGAAATACCCCGCAGCAGCAGCGACAGAATCACGCCGGAGTTGCCTCTTGCGCCCCGCAACATAGAGCTGGCAGCAATGGCAGAAGCCTGCTCCAGAGTGGGGTCGTCTGCCTTCCGCAGATCATTTGCTGCAGCACCGATGGTCATCGCCATATTGGTGCCGGTATCGCCGTCGGGCACGGGGAATACGTTTAACTCGTTGAGTTTCTGTTTGTTAATCTCAACCGAAGCGGCTGCGCTGATCATCAGTCTGCGAAAATCAGAGCCGTTGATTGTCTGTCTCAATGGTTGTTACCTCCGTGATTTATCCAATGGTAATGGAATCAATATATACGTTTACATCGCGCACTTGTGTGCCGGTGCAGTTGGTGACCATATAGCGCACCTCGTCGATGATGGCCTTGCCCACGGCGTTGAGATTCACACCGTTGCCCACCATTACGTGCAGGTCGATGGAAATGGTGTCGTCATCGTGAAATTCCACCTTCACGCCCTTGCCCATAGATTCCTTCCGCAGCAGGTGGTACACACCGTCGGACACAGAGCGGGCAACCATACCCTTGACGCTCATACAGTTGGCAGCGGCAGTTCCGGCAATGTCGGTATACACACCGGTGCTGACGATCACAGAGCCGTTTTCAGAATCCTTGCGAATCATAAGATACCTCCTCAGATGTTAAACAATGCTGTCTTCCCAGCAATCGGGGGCGGTCAGACCCATCATCTTCACCACAGTGGGCGCTACGTTGGCAAGGCCGAACTCGCCTTCCTTCACGTTCCAAACCCGGCTGTTGTCATAGATGATGAAGGGAACGGGGTTAAGTGAGTGGGCAGTACGCACAGAGGTCTTGCCCTTCTTGGTTTCGGTCATCTGGTCGGCGTTGCCGTGGTCGGCGGTGATCAGCACGGTGTAGCCGTACTTGTCAGCAGCCTCCAAAATTGCCTTCAGGCCGCTGTCCACACACTCCATTGCGTACACGACCGCGTCCATCACGCCGGTGTGACCCACCATATCACCGTTGGGGTAGTTGCAGCGGAGGAACTGGAACTTCTTACACGCCATTGCCTCCACCATCTTCTCGGTGATCTCCCTGGACTTCATAGCCGGTGCCTGCTCGAAGGCAATCACGTCGGAGGGAATCTCCACGTAGGTCTCCAGCTCCTCGGACACCTTTCCGGGGCGGATGCCGTTCCAGGAATAGGTGACGTGACCGTACTTCTGGGTCTCGGAGCAGGCAAACTCATTGATACCGGCAGCCACCAGCACCTCGGTCAGAGTGTTCTGAATCACAGGAGGCTGTACCAGATAGTTTTCGGGAATATTCAAATCGCCGTCGTACTGGAGCATACCGGCAAACTTCACGCCGGTGTAGTCGCCCCGGTCAAACTTGTCAAAGTCCTTCCGGTCGAAGGCCAGGGAAATCTCCTGCGCCCGGTCGCCACGGAAGTTAAACAGCACCACGCTGTCGCCGTTGGCAATTTTGGCAACGGGCGCGCCGTTTCTTGCAACCACAAAAGCGGGCAAATCCTGGTCAATCACGCCGGTCTCTGCGCGGTAGGTCTCAATGGCCTCCTTGGCAGAGGCGAACTGACGACCGATGCCCTGTACGTGGGTTTTCCAGCCGTTTTCCACCATTGCCCAGTTTGCCTCGTACCGGTCCATCGTCACCTGCATACGGCCGCCGCCGGAGGCGATGGCGAAGTCGCAGCCGTCAGTATTCAGTTCGCTGAGAACATTTTCCAGCATCTCCACGTATTCCAAAGCGGAGGTGGCAGGCACGTCACGGCCGTCCAGCAATATGTGGCAGTAGGCCTTCTTCACGCCGGCAGCGTGAGCAGCCTTCAAAAGGGCGATTAAGTGATGAATGTTGGAATGGACATTGCCGTCGGACAGTAGACCCATAAAGTGCATCGCCTTGCCGGATTTGGCATTGTCAACCAGCTCGTTCCAGGTAGCGGAAGCGAACAGCGTTCCATTTTCAATGGACTCGCCTACCAGCTTTGCGCCCTGAGAATAAACCTGACCGCAGCCGAGGGCGTTGTGGCCCACCTCGCTGTTGCCCATATCCTCGTCGGAGGGCAGGCCGACGGCAGTGCCATGGGCTTTCAGGTAAGTATGGGGGCAGGTAGACAGCAGCTTATCCAGCGTGGGAGTCTTGGCAACCACAACAGCATCGCCGCTGCCGCCGTCACCCTTGCCTACGCCGTCCATAATCACTAAAACAATCGGTTTTTCCATAAAAAGAAGTCCTCCAATATCTATATGTACACACTTGTGCATTCTATCAGTCATACTATTTTACATCATTTTTTGGAAAGTTACAACTGGTTTTTGAAAATTTACCCCCACCCAGACAAAAATATGCGCATTTTTAGGCCTCTGCCCGCAAAAACCTGTGCGTGTTCTGCTTGACGGGGGGTAAAAAGTGTGGTACTATAACGGCGTTCCACGCCGCAGTGTGTGCCGTGGTCGATTTTATATGTTATATGCCGCTGTGGTGGAATAGGTAGACACAAGGGACTTAAAATCCCTCGGAGTAAAATCCGTACCGGTTCGATTCCGGTCAGCGGCACCAGAAACAGGGGGAGGCTTTGCCTCCCCCTGTTTCTGGTCTTGACCGGAATCGAACCT